>CAZMKX010000419.1:0-4095 GCA_964566375.1 uncultured Myxococcales bacterium | reverse complement strand
GGTGGTCTTGCCGGAGCCGTTCGCGCCGAGCACGGCGACGAACTCGCCGGGCTCGACCGCGAGCGTTACCCCGCGCAGGACGCAGCGCCCCGGGTAGCCGAGGTCGGCGTTCTCGAGCGCGATCCCCGCTTCGCTCATCCCATCAGTTCGGTGCCGGCGCGGAAACCGCCGCGAGAACCGCGCGCAGGTTCGCTTCGACGAAGGCGACGTACGTGTCCGCGCCGGGTAGCCCACCGGTGAGCGTCGCCACGGTCGCGACGCGCGCGCCGGTCTTCTGCGCCACCGTCTCCGCGAGCGGCATCTCGTACGCCACCTCGCGAATCACCAGTCGCACGTCGTCGCGCTTCATCTGTGCGACCAGCTCCTCGAGGTGTCCCGGAGTCGCGGGCACTCCCGGCTTCGTCTCGATCGTACCGTCGAGCTCGAGCCCGAATCGCTCCGCAAAGTAGATCAGATCCTGGTGGTAGGAAACCGCCTTCACTCCGCGCAGCGGCGCCGCTTGCTCGAGCCAGACGGGGATCTTCTCGTCGAGCAGCGCCGTGAAGCGCGCGAGCCCCTCGCGATAGGTCGTCGCGCCGTCGGGATCCACGCGCTCGAGGCCCTCGGCGATCGCGCGCGCCATGAGCTTGCCCTGAACCGGATCCATGTTGAAGTGCGGATTCCCGAGCGGGTGCAGCTCGCCCTGGCTGCGATTCGTGCTGCTCGGAACCTCGAGCGCCTGCACGTAGAGCGAGCTGTCGATGTACGCCGAGGCACCCGGAGCGATGCGCGGATTGCGCGAGGCCTCGAGCAGCGCGGGCAGGAACGCGTGCTCCAGGCCAAGCCCCTGCACGACCAGCGCGTCGGCGCGATTGAGCTTCACGACGAAGCTCGGCTTCACCGGAACCTTGTGCGGATCCTGCGTACCTTCCGCGATCGTCGTCACCTCGACGCGATCGGCCCCGATCTGACGCGCCATGTCGGCGACGTCGGGTGTGGTGGCGACGACGCGAAGCGCGGCGAGTGCGGGCGTCGAGAACGAAAGCGCGAGAGCGAGCGTGAGTGTGATTCCGAGTGCGTGCATCCGGTCAGCGGTTCGCAAAGCCATGGCTGTGACTCCCGATGAATGCGGTCCACTGCAGCCAGAAACGCTGGTCGTTCGGACCGGCCTGGTCGATCTGGTCGATCTGGAAGCGCAGGCGCTGGAACTCCGACGGTCGCCAGGTGAGGAAGCCGGAGTAGCTGTCCTGACGATCCGTGGCGCCCGCGACGTCCTCCGCATGGTCGAAGAGGAGTCCGCCCGAGAACGCCCGCCCGAAGAAGCTCTCGAAGTAGGCGTAGCCGCCGTTGCGTCGGTAGCGGCTCGAGCCGCCGTCGAGCTCGAGAAAGTCCTGGTTGTTCCAGTACCACTCCGAGCCGACGACGGTTCCCTGGTAGAGCGAGCTCGTGCCCGGCTGGTGCCGGATGGTCAAGTCGATGCCCCAGAGGCGCCGGCGCGTGTCGCTCGGCGCGGCGAAGAACGTTCCGCCCGCCTCGACGTTCAGCGTGTCGGTCACGTCGACGTAGGTCTTGGGCCGAACCAGGTAGGTGAGCTCGCTGTACGAAGGCTGGCCGACGACGCCGCCGAGGTCGTCCGGCAGCTCGCCGATCGAGTTGTACACGCCGCCCGTCAGCTCGAAGTACTGGTCGAATGGAGCCAGCCATGCGGTCTCGACACCCTCCGCTCGCGTCTCGCCGCCGAAGATCCGGTCGATCGATTGCGGCCGCTCCACGAAGGGAAGCGCCTCGTCGTGCCAGTGCGGAAATCGCCCGACGTCCGCGAAGAAGCGCCCGCCCTTCACCGTCAGGTTCATCGGCAGCGCCGTGGTGACGAGCGCCGCCTCCTCGACGTCGAACGATTCCTCGCTCGTGCCGTTGATGCTTGCGTAGCCGCGCACGTACGGATCGATCGGCGCCGAGAGGAACAGCTCCGCGGAGCCGAGCAGGAAGCCGACTCCGTCGTCGCCCTGCGTGTTCGTGCGCGCTTTCCCGTCGACGACGAAGCTGATCGACGGGTTGTCGACGTTCACGGGCGGAAGCCGCGCCGTCTCGTCGGCCGCCGGCACGCGCTCGCCCGCCACTGCATCGCCACGCGCGTCGAAGTCGTCGACCTTGCGCGCGAGGTCCTCGACCAGCTTCTGCGTGCGCGCGAGCGCTTCTCGGGTCTCCTGCAGCTCGCTCTTCGTGGCCGCGAGCTCGGCTTCGAGCCTCGCGACGCCCGCCTCCGCGCTCGACGCGCGCTCGGGCATGGACAGCGTGGCGAGCACGAGCGTCGCCACGCAGACGTGAAATCGGTCCACGGCCATGGACTCCTCCGCCGGGCAGCGCACTGCCCGAATGTCCGTCCGCAAGCGCGGACGGCGCCGATCCTGTCGAATCTCGATATCCGATTCAGACGGAAACGGCGCGAAGCGGAGGCGCGCGCGCGAGGCGCAGCGAGACGTCGCGAAGCGGAGCGACGGCGACCGGCTCGATCCGCTCGAGCGCGGGTCCCGTGTTCGGGATCGGGAGCGACGGAGCGCAGGCCGTGTCGCCGACGCCCGCGGAGCCGTGAGCGAGCACCGTGCACACTCCGCAGTCGCCAGCGTGCCCTGCGCCGCCGTGCGCGAGCGGAAGGAGCGCCCCGGCGACGATGGCGAAGGCGGCGACGAGCGCGAAGCGACGCAGAATCGCCTGGCGGCGTTCCCGGTCGCTCGCGCGCAGCGTCTCGGCCATCGGCGCGCAGCCTATCCAAGCGCCCCCGGGCCTGTCAATCTGGGCTGCACAATCCGCCACCGTTTCGTGTAGGGACGCGCGCGCCCGTCAGCTCGTCGCGACGGGTGTCCGCATCGTCACGAACTCCTCCGCCGCAGTCGGGTGGATCCCGATGGTCGCGTCGAACTGCGCCTTCGTCGCGCGCATCTTCACGGCGATCGCGATGCCCTGGATGATCTCGCCCGCCTCCGGGCCGAGCATGTGCGCGCCCACGACGCGCTGGGTGGCCCGGTCGACGACGAGCTTCATCAGCGTCTTCTCCTCACGGCCCGTGAGCGTGTGCTTGAGCGCGCGGAAGGTCGAGCGGTAGACGTCGATCGCCCCGAAGCGCTCGCGGGCGGCCACTTCGGTGAGCCCGACGGTGCCGATCGAAGGCTGGCTGAAGACGGCGGTCGGCACGTTCTCGTGGTCGGGGCTCGTCGGGGTGCCCTTGAAGAGCGTCGCGGCGACGGCCATCCCCTCGTGGATCGCCACGGGCGTCAGGTTCAAGCGGTTCGTCACGTCGCCGATCGCGAATACGTTCGGAACGGACGTGCGCAGGTGCGCGTCGACCACGACCGCGCCCGCGGCGTCGAGCGTGACGCCGATCTGCTCGAGCCCGAGCCCGGCGACGTTCGGCGCGCGGCCGATCGCGAACAGGATCTGGTCCGCCTCGATCTCCGATCCGTCTTCGAGGCGCGCGCAGAGCGCGGAGCCGCGCTTCTCGATCGCGGCGATGTTCGCGCCGAAGCGCAGGTCGATGCCCTTCTTGCGCATCTCGTCGGCGAGCCCGCTCCGCAGGTCGTCGTCGAACCCGCGCAGGAAGAGCTCGCCGCGGTAGAGCTCGCTCGTCTCGACGCCGAGGCCGTTCCAGATGCCCGCGAACTCGACCGCGATGTAGCCCCCGCCGGCGACGATCGCGCGGCGCGGCAGCTCCTTCAGGTGGAACGCCTCGTTCGACGAGATCGCGTGCTCGATGCCCGGGATCGCGGGCATCGTCGGCCAGCCGCCGGTCGCGATCAGCAGGTTCGCCGCGGTGTAGCGCCGCCCGCCGAGCTCGACCGTGTGCGCGTCGGCGATCCGCGCCCGTCCCTCCAGCCGCTTCACGCCCGCGTCGTCGAGCAGCCGGGCGTACACCGAATTGAGTCGCGAGATCTCGCGGTCCTTGCTCGCGATCAGCCGCGCCCAGTCGAACGTCCGCTCGCCGACACTCCAGCCGAAGCCCGCGGCGTCCTCGAAGTCCTCGGCGAAGTGCGAGGCGTAGACGAGCAGCTTCTTGGGAATGCAGCCGACGTTCACGCACGTGCCGCCGAGCTGGCGTTCCTCGGCCACCGCCACGCGCGC
>CAZMKX010000418.1:0-4095 GCA_964566375.1 uncultured Myxococcales bacterium | reverse complement strand
AGAAGCCCATCACGCGCTCGACGCCCGCGCGGTTGTACCAGCTGCGGTCGAAGATCACGACCTCGCCCGCGGCCGGGAGGTGCGGCATGAAGCGCTGCCCGTACATCTGCGACTTCTCGCGGTCCGACGGCGCAGGCAGCGCAACGACGCGGAACACGCGCGGGCTGACGCGCTCGGTGATTGCCTTGATCGTGCCGCCCTTCCCTGCGCCGTCCCGGCCTTCGAAGACGATGCAGACCTTCAGGCCCTTGTGCTTGACCCACTCCTGGAGCTTCACGAGCTCGACGTGGAGGGCCGCGAGCTTCTCGTCATACTCCTTGCGCTTCAGCTTCTCCTTCGGCGCCGCGCTCGTCTTCGGCTCGCTCTCGGGCTTCTTCTTCGCTTTCATGTCCCACGCGTCCTTTCTTCTCGGTCGTACGGAGGTTCGTCGCCGTGATCCCCGGTATCAGCTCATCGGTCACCGAGAGGTTTCTCGAGCCCGGAGAAAGCCTGTCCGAACTCCTCTTCGGCCTGATCATGACCCTGACGTTCACGCTCGGGGCGGGCCTGATGCTGCGCGAGGACCCGAGCGCCGCCCGCGACCTGCTCATCGCCACGATCGGCTGCAACGTCGCCTGGGGAATCATCGACGGCGCATTGTACGTGAGCGGCCAGCTCTTCGAGCGCGCGCGCCTCGCACGCGTCGGGGCGCTCATCCGACGGGCGGAGTCCGAGGAGGCGGCGGCGGCGCTGGTCGAGGAGGAGCTCGGCGAGATGATCGGTGTCACGGTGGACCGCGCGGAGCGCTCCGACCTTTACCGGCGGATGGCTCGACACGTCCGCGCGTCTCGACCGAGCCGGCCCAAGGTCGTCCGGGCCGATCTGTGGGGCGCAATCACGAGCTTCTGGCTGGTGTTCTTCGGCAGCATTCCCGCCGCGGCGCCGTTCCTGTTCATCGACGACGCGTGGATCGCGCTGCGCGTTTCGAACGCGATCCTGATCGCCCTGCTCTTCGTGACCGGTTACCGCTGGGCGCGCTACACGACCCTGCGTCCCTTCGTCACGGGACTGACCTTCGTCGTGGCCGGCGTCGGACTCGTCGCCATCGCGATCGCGCTCGGGGGCTGAGGAGGTGCCGGGCGCCCTTCTTCGAGCGCCGGTGTATCCTCGCGCCGAGCGTCGCAGTCGGGAGCCGATCATGCCGAAGCGCCCGTACGAGTACGAAGCCAAGCAGGTGGACGCGATCGTCGTGCGCGCGTTCGCGTTCGAGTTCCCGGACGATCTCGATCCGCACTGGGTGCCGGGCAACCCCGTGCGCTCCCACCTGTTCAACGGATTCTCGCTGACCATGCCCTATCTCGAGCCGTATCTGATCAAGAGCTCGAAGATCGCGATGGAGCGCATCGACGAGCCTCGACTGCTCGCGGACATGCGCGGATTCAACGGACAGGAGGCGCGCCACTACCAGTGCCACCGCCGCCTGAACGACTTGTTGAAAGCCAACGGATACCCCGAGCTTGAAGCCGTGGAGCAGCGGCTGGCCGCCTCGTTCGATCGGCTATCGAAGACGAGCTTGCGGACCCAGCTCGCCTTCAACGCCGGCTTCGAGAGCATGACCAACGGCTTCACGCACTGGCTCATCACCCGGCGCACCCAGCTGTTCCGCGACGCCTCGCCGCACGTCGCGTCTTTCTGGCTGATGCACATGGTCGAAGAGACGGAGCACAAGACCGTCGCCTTCGACGCCTACATGGCGTACTCGGGTGCCTGGCTGCCGCGGGCGATCGGCGTCCTGCACGGCTCGTTTCACGTCCTCGGCTACGGGATCGTCGGAATGTTCACGGCGCTGCGGAAGGACAAGGCCCTGCGCGATCCGCGAACCCTCGTCTCCGTCGCTCGCGAGCTCTCGGCGCTGGCCTGGAACGTCGGCCCCTACCTCCTGCGGGCGCTTCTGCCCGGGTACAACCCGCGCTGCGAAGACGACCCCACGTGGATGAAGGACTGGATCGCCGGACATGCCACACTGCGCGCGGGGGAGCGCCTGCCGCTGGTCGACACGACCAGCGCGGAGATGCCCGTCCCGTTTTCACGTCTCGAGTAATGTGGAGTGAGTGATCGCATGGAGCGACTGCAGCGGATCATGATCGGAAACGGCTTGCTGGTCGTGCTCGTGGCGATGCTGGCTGGCTTCATGTTGATGTTCTCGCTGCTCGGGGGCGTCGAGGTCTGGCCGGGGAAGATCATCGAGATCCCCATGTACGGCTCGGTTCCGGGCTGGGCGCGGGCGCACACCGGGGGCGCGCTGAACGGAGTGCTCGTCATCGTCGTGGCGTTGGCGCTGCCGTATCTGCGCCTCAGCGACGGGCTGCAGCGATTCACCGCCTACGGCTTCATCTACGTCGCGTGGTCGTTCACGGTGTTCTACTGGCTCGGCAACGCATCGGGCAATCGCGCGCTGAGCCTCGGTCCGAGTGCGCTGGGCGAGCCCGACCTGGTCGGCCTCATCGGCTTCCTGCCGGGCGTGCCGAGCGTGTTCCTGGTCCCCGTGCTGCTCGCGATCGCGGCGAAGAGCGTGCTGTCGGCGGGGAAGCGCTAGGTCAGCTCGAAGCCCTCGTAGCCCTTGGCCGCGACCTCGTCGCACTTCCTCCGGTAGCCGCCGACTCCTTCGGGCCCGAGATACGGCAGGAACGCGCGCGGCTTGCCCGGAATGTTCGCGCTCATGTACCAGGAGTTTGCGCTCGTCATCAGCGTGGCGCTCACGGTCTCGTTCACGTGCGCAACCCACTGCTCCTGCGCGTCGCGCGTCGCCTCGATCCTCGTCTTCCCGGACTCGCGCATGCGCGCGATGCAATCCGTGACCCAGTCCACGTGCTGCTCGATCGAGACCGGCATGTTCGACAGCACCGAGGGGCTCTGCGGTCCGGTGATGGTGAACAGGTTCGGAAAGCCCGCGACCGCGATGCCCAGGTAGCTGTGCGGGCCGTCCGCCCACTCCTTCTCGAGCGTGAGGCCGCCGCGGCCCTTCAGGTTCAAGGCCTTGAGCGGGCCGGTCATCGCGTCGAAGCCGGTGGCCAGGACGATGATGTCGAGCTCGTATTCCACACCGCCGGCGCGGATGCCCTTCTCGGTGATCTCCTCGATGCCGCCGTCGGTGCTGGCGTCGACGAGGAGCACGCTGTCCTTGTTGAACGTCTCGTAGTAGTTCGTGTCGAGCGGCTGGCGCTTGGTTCCGTAGGCGTAGCCCTTCGGAATGAGCTTCTCGGCGACGACCGGGTCCTTAACCGTCTTGCGGATCTTGCGCTTGATGTAGTCGGCGCACAGATCGTTCGCTTCCTGGTTGAAGAACATGTCCTCGTAGTTGCCGAGCCAGAAGCCGAAGCCGCCCTCGTCCCAGCGCTTGTCGAACTCGCGCTCGCGCTCCTCGGGCGTCGCCTCGAGCGCCGACTTCGGAATGAAGTAGTGCTCCTGGCCGAAGAACGAGTCGCGGATGCGCTGGACGATGCCGTCGTAGTCTGCCTTGCGCGCCTTCACCAGGTCGGGATCGACCTTGCCGTTGCGCGCGGGCACGCAGTAGTTCGCGGTGCGCTGGAACACGACGAGCTGCTTCGCTTGCTGCGCGATCTCGGGGATGGCCTGAACGGCGGTGGCGCCCGTTCCGACGACGCCCACTCGCTTGCGCGTGAAGTCGACGCCCTCGTGGGGGAAGCGGCTGGTGTGGTACCACTTGCCCTTGAAGCGCTGCAGCCCCTTGAACTCCGGAATGTTCGTGTGCGACAGCGTGCCCACCGCGGCGATCAGGAAGCGCGCGGTGACGGCCTCGCCCTTGTCCGTGCGCACCGTCCACAGGTTCGTCTTCTCGTCGAACGCGGCGCCGGTCACACGCGTGTTGAACTGCATGTCGCGCTTCAGGTCGTGGCGCGCGGCGACGTGCTCGAGGTAGCGCAGGATCTCGGGCTGCTCCGGGTAGCGCTCCGACCACTCCCACTCCTGCAGCAGCGGCTTGTCGAAGGTGAAGCAGTAGATGTAGGCGTCGGAGTCGCAGCGCGCGCCGGGGTAGCGGTTCCAGTACCAGGTCCCGCCGACAGTCGAGCCGGATTCGTAGACGCGCACCTTCAA
>CAZMKX010000417.1:0-4106 GCA_964566375.1 uncultured Myxococcales bacterium | reverse complement strand
TCCAGTCCGCGCGCGTCTTCCACCATCCCGCGGCGCAGCTCGCCGAGGCGCAGGTGCGCGCGGGTGGGCGGGCGTTCTCGTACCTCTTCGCGTGGCGTCCGCCGGCCGTCGGCGGGCTGATCGGCGCCTGTCACGCTCTCGAGCTGCCGTTCGTCTTCGGCTGGACGCAGATTCCGCTCGTGCGCTCGCTCACGGGCCTCTCGACGCAGGCGCGGCGCCTCTCGCTGATCATGCAGCACGCGTGGGGAAGCTTCGCGCGCGCCGGAAACCCGTCGCACGAGGGACTGCCCGGCTGGCCGGGCTACGAGCCGATCCTGCGCTCGACGATGCGGCTCGGCCGAGACGCGCGGGTGGTCGACGCACCACTCGAGGCGCAGCGACGCCTGTTCGAGACCTGGACCGTCCACGCCTGACGCCGCCTCGCTTCGCTCGCGGGCGCCACTTCTGTGTATGCTGTGGCGGTGGCGAGCTACAAGTACGAAGTCCTCTCGCCGCAGGACGCGGCGTTCCTCTCGTCCGAGGGGCCGAGCACGCCGATGCACATCGCCGCGGTGTTCATCGCCGAGGCGGGCCCGCTGCGCACGGAGCACGGCGGAATCGACGTCGAGCGAATCCGCGACTTCATCGCGCGCCGGCTGCACCGGGTCCCGCGCTACCGCCAGCGCCTGGCCTACACACCCGTGCGTGGCCGGCCGGTCTGGGTGGACGACCGGCACTTCAGCATCGACTTCCACGTGCGTCACACGGCGCTGCCCCATCCCGGAACGGAGGAGCAGCTCAAGCGCCTCGTCGGACGCCTGAGCGCGCAGGCGCTCGACCGCCGCCGGCCCCTCTGGGAACTGTGGGTCGTCGAGGGCCTCGAGGGCGGCGAGCGCTTCGCGGTGGTGTCGAAGGTCCACCACTGCATGGTGGACGGCGTCTCGGGCGCGGAGCTGATGACGGTGCTGATGAGCCTGACGCCGGACGAGCCGCCCGAGATGACGCCGCCGTTCGTGCCGCGCCCCGCACCCGGCGCGCGCGAGCTGGCCGCCGACGATCTGTTCGCACTCGCCACAGGACCGGTGAACGCCGCGCTCGGCCTCGCGGATCTCCTGGACTCCGAGCGGCGCGCGCAGCTCGGGCAAGCCGTGCTCGGCGCCGTCGACCTGGTCTCGCGCGGAATCGTCCCCGCGTCCGACACGCCGCTCAACCGCGAGATCGGACCGCATCGCCGCTTCGAATCCTTCGCGCTCCCGCTGTCGCGCGTGAAGGGGCTGAAGGACAAGCTCGGCGGCACGCTGAACGACGTGGTGCTCGCCACGGTCGCGGGCGGAATGCGCCGCTTCCTCCTGCGCCGGCTGGTGGACGTCGACTCGCTCGACTTCCGTGTCTCGGCGCCGGTGAGCGTGCGGTCGCGCTCCGAGAAGGGCGTGCTTGGAAACCGCGTCTCGGCGTGGATCGTGCCGATTCCCGTCGGCGAGGCCGATCCGATGCGCCGCCTGGAGCGCATCCGCGCGACCACCCAGCGCCTGAAGGAATCGAACCAGGCGCTCGGCGCAGACGTTCTCTCGGCGGTCACCGAGTGGACGGGAATGACGCTGCTCTCGCTCGGCACGAGCTTCCAGAACGTCGGGCGCCCGCACAACCTGATCGTCACGAACGTGCCCGGTCCGCAGGTTCCGCTCTACCTGGTCGGCGCGCCGCTGCTCGAGTCGTATCCGATCGGCCCGCTGTTCCAGAACCAGGCGGTGGTCGTGGCGCTCTTCAGCTACGCGGGGAATCTGTTCTGGGGCCTGAACGCGGACGCCGAGCGCATGTCCGACCTGGGCGCCCTGCGAGACGATCTCGAGCTCGCATTCCGGGAGCTCGAGGGGATCGCCGGTCTCGGCGAGGCCGCGGCCCCTTGAGCAGGTGACGGGGATTCGTGGAGCTCGAGAAGCGCGCGCACTGGATCTTCGACATGGACGGAACGCTCACCATCGCGATCCACGACTTCGACGCGATCCGCGCCGAGCTCGGCCTGCCCGAGGGTCGGCCGATCCTGGAAGAGCTCGCGCGTCTGCCCGAGCCCCAAGCGCGCGCTCTCTTCGTCCGTCTCGATGCGCTCGAGCTCGCGCTCGCGCAGCGCGCGCGTCCGGCCGAGGGCGCGGTCGAGCTTCTGCAGGCGCTGAGCGAGCGCGGCGCGCGCCTGGGCATCCTCACGCGCAACAGCCATGCCAACTCGCTCGAGACACTGCGCGCCTGCGGGCTCGCGCACTTCTTCGCGCGCGAGTGCATCGTCGGCCGCGAGGCCGCCGCGCCCAAGCCCGATCCCGGCGGGATCCACCGCCTGCTCGGCGGCTGGAAGGCCGAGCCCCGCGACAGCGTGATGGTGGGCGACTACCGCTTCGATCTGCTGGCGGGGCGCGCGGCCGGCACCGCGACGGTGTACGTCGACACCACGGGCGCGTTTCCGTTCGCCGCCCACGCGGACGTCTCCGTGCGCTCGCTCGCCGAGCTCGTCGCGCGGCTCACGTGAGCGCGGGCGAGCTTGCGTTCGTCGGGTTTCTGCTCACGGTGGTGTTCGTCGTCGCGGCGCTCGCTCGAGCGAGTCGGGCACCGGGTCGGGCGGTTTCGCTCGTGGCCGTCTGGCTGGGCTTCACGGCGGCGCTGGCGTGGAGCGGCTGGCTCGCCGCCTTCGACACTCGACCGCCGCACCTCTTTCTTCTCGTCGTGCCGACGCTCGCCGCGACCGCGGCGATCGCGTTCTCGCGCTTCGGTGCGGAGCTCGCGGCCCGCGTGGGCTGGGCGGGACTGATCGGATTCCAGGTCTTCCGCGTTCCCGTCGAGTGGGTTCTGTTCCAGCTCCATCGCGACGGCGTCGTCCCCGTGCAGATGACGTTCGAGGGCTGGAACTTCGACATCCTCTCGGGCTCGTCGGCGCCGCTCGCCGCCTGGCTGGCGACGCGCGGCGCGATCGGCCGGCGCGGGCTCCTGGTCTGGAACTGCGCTGCGCTCGCGCTGCTCGCGAACGTCGTGACGATTGCGATCCTCTCCGCGCCCACCCCCCTGCGCGCGTTCGCGAACGAGCCCGCGAACACGTTCGTGGCCCGCTTTCCGTGGGTCTGGCTGCCGGCGTTCCTGGTCCCCGCGGCGCTCTTCGGTCACCTGGCGGCCTTCCGCAAGCTCGCCCGCATGGGCTAGGCTCCGCCTTCCCATGAGCGAAACCCACGATCCCAAGCGCCTCTTCCACGAGCTCGTCGTCGCCGACGTCGTCCAGGAAACCGCCGACACCCGCTCGTTCGCCTTCGACGTCCCGCCCGCGCTCGCGCCGCTCTTCGCGTACGTCTCGGGGCAGTTCCTGACCTTCGAAGTTCCCTGGGAGAGCTTCCGCGTTCATCGCTGCTACTCGCTCTCGAGCGCGCCCGGTATCGACCCCCGGCCCGTCGTGACCGTGAAGCGCATCGACCAGGGACGCGTGTCGAACTGGTTCAACGACCGGCTCGCGAAGGGCGACCGGATCGCCGTGAAGCCGCCGGAGGGGCTCTTCGTGCTGCGCGCCGGCGAAGTCGACCGCCCGATCGTGATGTTCGGCGGCGGGAGCGGAATCACACCGATCCTGTCGATCATCAAGACGGCGCTCGCGAGCACGCGGCGGCGCGTCAAGCTCGTGTACGCGAACCGCGATCGCGACTCGATCATCTTCCGCGACGTGCTCGAGTCGCTTCGCGCGCGCTTTCCGGACCGGCTCCAGATCGTCCACCACCTGGACGCCGAGAAGGGCTTCATGCACGCGGCGAACGCCAAGGACCATTTCGCCGGCCTCGAGAACGCCGACTTCTACATCTGCGGCCCCGGCCCGTTCATGGACGTCGTCGAGAGCGCCCTCGAGGAGCGGCAGGTCGGCCGCGGCCACGTCTTCATCGAGCGCTTCGTCTCGCCGACCGACCCCGACCGCGTGCAGACCGCGCCCACGCCTCCGCCCGCGCCGAGCGCCGCGGCGCCCGCCACGTTCGTGTGTACGCTCGAAGGGCAGCGCCAGGAGGTGCCGGTCAAGCCGGGCGAGACGCTTCTCGCCGCCGCGAGGCGAGCGGGGCTCGAGCCGTCGTTCTCGTGCGAGGAAGGCTACTGCGGCTGCTGCATGGCGC
>CAZMKX010000416.1:0-4121 GCA_964566375.1 uncultured Myxococcales bacterium | reverse complement strand
ATCCCCGGAGCAAGAGGGGACTCGATGCTTCCGAGGATCTGGCTCGC
Source organism: uncultured Myxococcales bacterium (assembly GCA_964566375.1). Lineage (GTDB taxonomy): Bacteria > Myxococcota_A > UBA9160 > SZUA-336 > SZUA-336 > VGRW01. The sequence goes on along the minus strand of CAZMKX010000416.1, from coordinate 4,074 downwards.
CGCCGCCGTCGCACTCGTTCTCGCCGCTTGCGGCGCTCCCGCGCAGCGTCCGGAGCCCAAGCTCGACACCGAGGATGCGAAGGTGATCTACGCGATGGGTGTCATGCTTTCTCAGCGCATCGAGGGCTTCGCGCTGACCCCGGAAGAGCTCGAGATCTTCGAGAGCGGCGTGAACGACGGTGTGATGAAGCGCACGCTGAAGGTCGACCCGTCGACGGTCAGCGCGCAGATCCAGGCATTCGCGAGCGCGCGCCAGAACGCGATGGCGAACAAGGAGAAGGCGGAGTCCGCCGAGTACCTGAAGAAGATGGCCGCGGAGCCGGGAGCGACGACCGCGCCCACGGGCTACGTCGTGCGCACGCTGACCGAAGGCACGGGCGCGAGCCCGGGCCCGAACGACACCGTCAAGGTTCACTATCACGGTACGCTGCGCGACGGCACGGTCTTCGACAGCTCGGTCGATCGCGGCACGCCGGCGGAGTTCCCGCTCGGCCGCGTGATCCCGTGCTGGACGCAGGCGCTCCAGGGCATGAAGGTCGGAGGGAAGTACAAGCTCACCTGCCCGTCGGACATCGCCTACGGCGATCGCGGCTCGCTTCCGTCGATCAAGCCGGGCGCGGCGCTCAGTTTCGACGTGGAGCTGATCGAGGTCACGCCCGCGCCACCGGAGGCGGAGAGCCCGCACTCGGGCGCGGGACAGCCGCCCGCACCCAAGTGAGCACCGGGGCGAGGCCCGGCGACCTCGCCGCTCTGGCGGGCGTCGCCGGCCTGCGCCTCGCGTTCTGCATCGCGACCGCGCCCGGCTACGGGATCTTCCGGGACGAGCTCTACTACCTGGCCTGCGCCGATCACCCGGCGCTCGGCTACGTCGATCACCCGCCGCTCTCGATCGCGGCGCTGTGGGTCTGGCGTACGCTTTTCGGTGACGGGCTTCATGCGTTGCGGTTCCTGCCGGCGGTCGCCGGATCTGCGGCGGTATTCGCGACCGGGCTGATCGCCCGCGAGCTCGGCGGCACGCGCTCCGCGCAGCTGCTCGCGGCGCTCTCGGCCTGCTTCGCGCCCTTCTTCCTGGCCGTCTCGCACTTCTACTCGATGAATGCCTTCGACCTGGCGTTCTGGGCGTTCCTGCTGCTGATCGCGACGCGGATCCTGATTCGTGGCGAGCCGCGCCTGTGGCTCGCGTTCGGCGCGCTTGCGGGGCTCGGACTCGAGAACAAGTACAGCGTCGCGTTTCTCGGCTTCGGTCTCGTCGTCGGTCTGGCGCTCACGCGCGAGCGGCGTCAGCTGCGCTCGCCCTGGCTCTGGACGGGCGGTGCGCTCGCGCTCGCGCTCTTCGCGCCTCACCTGGCGTGGCAGGCCGCGAACGGCGCGCCCTCGCTCGAGTTCATGCACAACGCGACGACGCTCAAGAACGAGCCCGTGTCGCCGGCCGCTTTCATGGCCGGGCAGCTCGTGCTCCTGCACCCGCTCTTCGCTCCGCTGTGGATCGGCGGACTCGCGGCGTTGCTGGGCTCGACCCGCTTCGAGCGCGTGCGCGCGCTCGGCATCGCGTACCTCGCGATCCTCGCGCTGATGATCGCCCAGCAGGCGAAGGTCTACTACCTGGCGCCGGTCTATCCGCTGCTCTTCGCGGCGGGAAGCGTCGCCCTCGACGAGCTCTTCTCGCGTCGGGGTTGGCGCCGGGCGCCCGTCGGGACGGGCATCGCGATGACACTCGCCGGTGTCGCACTCCTGCCGATGGCCATCCCCGTTCTCGAGCCGGACGCGTTTCTCGCGTACGGTCGCGCGCTCGGCGTCAGCGCGCCGAAGATGGAGCGCGGCGAGCGCGCAGAGCTGCCGCAGACGTATGCCGACATGTTCGGCTGGCGCGAGCTTGCCGACGAGGTCGCGCGCGTGTACCGGTCGCTTCCCGAGGAGGATCGCGCGCGCGTGGCGATCTTCGGCCGGAACTACGGCGAGGCGGGCGCGATCGACCACTTCGGCCCCGCGCTCGGCCTGCCGCGCGCGATCTCGCCCCACAACGCGTACTGGACGTGGGGGACGCGGGACTGGGACGGCCGCGTGGTGATCGTGATCGGCGAGGTTCCGCCCGAGTCGGCCGCACTCTTCGCGAGCTTCGAGAAGCGCGGTCAGCGCAGCTGCGCGCGTTGCATGCCGTACGAAGCGGAGCTCCCGATCTACGTCGCGCGCGACGTGAAGCTGCCCGTCGCCGAGCTCTGGTCGCGGCTCAAGCGATTCCAGTGAGCATCGGCCCCATCAGGTCGATGAAGTTCTCGGAGTAGAAGCGGCGCTTCGTCTCGACCGTCGCCCCCGCGAGGCTCGCCTCGAAGCGGCGCAGCGGGTTGCGACCGCCCTCGACGTGCGGGTAGTCGGACGAGAACAGGCACACCTCGGGTCCGGACTGCGAAGCGATCCATCCCACGTCCTCGGCCGGGTACGGCGTCACGCGGATCTGCCGCTTCACGTACTCACTCGGCCGCAGCGAGAGACCCTGCAGGCGCGCTTCGTTCTTGCGGAACGCGTCGAGCGCCGAGTCGAGCTGGCGCATCCAGCCGGGCAGCCACGACGCGCCTTGCTCGATCACGCCGCACTTCAGCCGCGGGAAGCGCTCGAAGACGCCGTCGATGATCATCGTCGCCAGCGTCTGCATGACGGGGAAGGGAATGGCCATGTAGTCGACCGAGCGGAAATTCTCGGCGCCGCCGTGGAAGTCGGGAACCTCGGGGAGGCCGTTCACGAAGTAGCTCGGGTCGAGCAGCTTTCCCCCTCCGCCGACGTGCAGGACGATCGGCGCTCCCGCTTCCTGAGCCAGCGCCCAGACGGGGTCGAGCCCGACGTGACTCGGCGAATGACCCCGCGGACAGGCGGACGCGAAGAGCAGCGCCTTGCAGCCGAGCGCGAGCGCCTCTTCCGCGATCTTCCGCGCCTTCGCGAAATCGCGAAGCGGCACGTATCCGGTCGCGAGCAGGCGGCGGTCGACCGCGCAGAAATCGGCCATCGCGCGGTTGTGCGCGCGCGCGATGCCGTAGGCCAGCTCGACGTCGTCGCCGTGCTCCGCCGCGCACAGGTGCTTGTTCGCGAACGTGTTGAAGACGAGCTGGCTCCGGAAACCGAGCAGATCGAGCGCGCGCGGCCGGTCCTCCTTCACGAAGGAGCCCGTCGCGGTCCAGTTCTTGCGCAGCATGATCTCGGCCTCGTCGCGCGCGCGGAAGGCCGGGTCGCGGTGGCGCGCGCGCAGCTCCTCGATCATGTCGGCCTCGCCGGGCCGGACGGCGGAGACGAAGAGCGGCTGCATGCGCGAGCGCACCGCGGGCTCGGCGAAGTCCATCAGGAACTGCGGCGTCTCCATCACGTGCGCGTCGGCGTCGTGGTAGGTGAATCCGGCTGCGGTCGGATCTGCGTAGGGCACGGCTGTCTCCTTCGCGTCGAGTATAGTCGAGTCATGGATTGGCTTTCGAACCCCGAGATCTGGATCGCACTGCTGACGCTCACCGCGCTCGAGATCGTGCTCGGAATCGACAACGTCGTGTTCATCTCGATCCTGGCGGGGAAGCTCCCGATGGCGCAGCAGGCCCGCGCGCGCCGGGTCGGCCTGAGCCTGGCCATGTTCATCCGCATCGGCCTGCTCTTCTCGCTGGCCTGGATCATCCGGCTGACGGAGCCGCTCTTCAGCGTGGCCGGCTGGGAGATCTCGGGGCGCGACCTGATCCTGATCGTGGGCGGGCTCTTCCTGCTGACGAAGAGCACCCACGAGATCCACCAGAAGCTCGAGGGCGAGCAAGGGCACATCTCCACGCGCGTCGCGGCGTCCTTCCCTGCCGTGATCGTGCAGATCCTCCTGCTCGACATCGTTTTCTCGCTCGACTCGGTGATCACCGCGGTCGGCATGGTCGACGAGATCGCCGTGATGATCGCCGCGGTGGTGGTCGCGGTCGGATTCATGCTCGTGTTCGCGGACGCGATCAGCGGCTTCGTCGAACGACACCCCACGGTCAAGATGCTCGCGCTGAGCTTTCTCCTGCTGATCGGCTTCGCGCTCGTCGCCGAGGGCTTGGATCAGCACATCCCGAAGGG
>CAZMKX010000415.1:0-4129 GCA_964566375.1 uncultured Myxococcales bacterium | reverse complement strand
TCTCCGCCGGGGGGCCCAGCGGCTCAAGCGGGCCGAACATTATGCCAAGTCCCTCACGCTGTCAAACCCAGGATTTCCGAGCATTTTCAACTGCTTAGAAATCGTCGACGCAGCCCGCTCCGGAGGCCGGGGGCTCAGCGGGGGCGATTTCCGAGGCGCAGACGCGCGAATCGGCGCTTTCCGGCCTGCAGAACATGATCGCCGGGGGAGAGCAAAGCCTCGCCATCTGATGCGCGGACCTCGTCGACCTTGACGCCCCCCTGGGAGACCAGGCGGCGCGCTTCAGAGCGGCTCTGCGCGAATCCGACCGCCAGAAGACCCTCGACCAACGAGATCCCCTGCCCCTCCGGCGAAGCGATCTCGACAACCGGAACCTCGTCCGGGGTCCGATGCTGCCGGAAGACGCGGTCGAAGTGCTCCTCGGCCTCCGACGCGGCCGCCGGACCGTGGTACCGGGAGACCAGCGCCTTCGCGAGCGCGGCCTTGAGGTCACGCGGATTCCCGCCCTCCGCCGCCCGCCGATCCAGGTCCCACTCCGGAACAGCCAGGAGCTGGATCCAGCGCGGGAGCAAGGCGTCGGGGATCGACATCGTCTTCCCGTACATCTCCTGCGGTGACTCGCGAATTCCGATCGCGTTTCCGAGTGACTTCGACATCTTCTCTGCGCCATCGGTCCCTTCGAGCAAGGGAACAGTCAGCACGATCTGCGGCTCCTGACCATATGCGCGCTGAATCTCGCGGCCGAGAAGTAGATTGAAGAGCTGATCCGTTCCTCCGAGCTCGACGTCGGCGCGGAGAGCGACGGAGTCGTACGCTTGCACCAACGGATACAGGAACTCGTGGATCGCGATCGAGACGCCGTTCTGGAACCGGCGCTTGAAATCGTCCCGTTCGAGCATTCGAGCGACGGGCTGGTGAGACGCGAGCCGGATGAACTCCGCCGGCGGCATCGAGTCCATCCACTCACTGTTGAATCGTATCTCGACGCGGCGGGCGTCGAGCACTGCGCTCACCTGGGACGTGTACGTCTCGGCGTTCCCCTTCACCGCGTCGCGCGTGAGAGGCGTGCGCGTCTTGTTCCGTCCCGTGGGGTCGCCGATCATCGCAGTGAAGTCGCCGATCAGGAACACGATCGTGTGCCCCAGCTCCTGGAGCTGCCGGAGCTTGTCGAGCGGCACCGTGTGCCCGAGATGCAGATCCGGCGCAGAGGGATCGCACCCGTACTTGACGCGCAGTGGCTTTCCGCGGCGGAGCTTCGCCGCGAGCTCGTCGAGATTCACGAGATCGACGCTACGCGCTCGGAATCGAGCGACCTGGTCCTCGATCGAGCCCGTCATCGCGCCTCCCTCCGCGGGTCGAAACGAAGCACGAAGCTCTCCGTCACGACCAGATTCATGGCGACGTCCCAAGGCTCCTGCGGCAATTCGTCGATCACGCGATCGGCGTAACAAATCCCGATCAACGCTGCATCCGGACGAGCGCGCGACAGCAGCCGGTCGTAGTGCCCGCCGCCCCTCCCGAGCCGTCGCCCCGCGCGATCGAAGAGGAGCCCGGGAACCACGAACGCCTCGACCTCGCGGGCCGGGACGCGCATGGCACGCGCGCCGGGAGCAAGGACTCCCCTCCGTGCTGGCTCGAGCTCTCGTGGATCCGCGACCCACCCGAGCTCCAGATCCGCGCCCGCCTCGACCGGATACAGCACGCGGCCGCCGCGAGCCGCGACCGCCGTGGCGACATCGGCCACGGGAACCTCGTCCCCGATCGCCGAATAGAGCGCAACCGTCCGTGCATTCGCGAGCTCTGCGAGCTCGAGCAGCGCCCGCACGGCGCGGCGCGCGGACTCGCCTCGCTCCATCGCGCAGATCCGCCGCGCCTCAGCTCGAAGCCGTGACTTCCGAGCAGCAGTCGCCAGAGAAGTCACGAAACGCCGGATCAGGCCGAATCGATCAGATCGATCAGCTCCTGGATCCGATCGCGCGGCACCGCGACGAGCTGGCGGGTGCGCAGCAGCTCGCTCGCGATGTTCAGAGCCGCGAGCACCGAGGCGTCCTGCGTGTCCGGGGTGGACCGCCTCACCTCGCGAAGAACTTGATCGACGTAGCTGGCGACCGCCTCCAGGTGCGCGGGGTCTGCGTCGCTGCGGATCCGGTACTCGCGCTCCAGGATCTTCACGGTGGTACGCCGGCCACCTTTGTCGCGCGCCACGTCCATCACGACTCCCGTCCGTCAGCCGTCACCGCAAGCCGATCGATCTCGCGCACGAGGGCGTCGATCCGATCGAGCAGCTCTCCCCGCAGACGCTCGAAGCCGGCGAGCTTGGCGTCGAGCTCGACGATCCTTCGATCCCGCTCGCCCAGAGCGGCGCTGAGCTCCTCTACGGCGCGCCGCGTCGCGCGATGCCGCTCGACGAGCCATTCGATCCGGTCTCCGAGTTCCGAGATCGGATCCGTCTCCCCCGTTCCCTGTCGCCGCCCGTGCGGAGCGGAGAACAGATCCGCGGCTTCATTGATCAATCTGAGGCTCCCCTGGGTTTTCGCAGCTTGCGAGTGGGTCGGTGCGGGGGGTTTCTGCATCTTTCACCGGCAACTGGCGCTCGTCAAGCTTGCCGGCACAGAAAAATCCCGCATTGCTGCGGTCTTAGCGATGCTCTCGCAGGCGTTTCTCGACGCGTAGCGGCGTTCGCGCCCGCGATTGCTTGACACCCTTTCCGCAGTTCCGCTAGGCTAGGGTTGGTCAAATTCGCCGAAAAATCGCGTACTTCCGAGTTCCGGATCCACCCTGATGAGGCACTCCGAGGAAGCCGCGAGAGGGCGAAAATGAGGCCTGCGAACGCCCTCCCCCTGGCTCCGAGAAGCCGGAGAAGCGGCTTCGCGTGCAGAGAGAGGCGATCGGTGGCCGCGCGGGAACGCGCGGCGAAAGTGTGAAGGAAGGCGCGGATGTCCCACTCCAGCCTGCCCCCGCGGCAAGGCCTGTATGACCCCCGGTTCGAGCACGACGCATGCGGCGTCGGATTCGTCTGCAACATCGATGGCCGCGCCTCGCACGAGATCATTCAGCGGGGCCTGCAGGTTCTGGTGAATCTGACGCATCGCGGCGCGACCGGCGCCGACCCGGAGACCGGCGACGGCGCCGGCATTCTGATGCAGATCCCGCACGCCTTCCTCGAGCGCGAGTGCGCGGGCCTGGGCATTCGGCTTCCCGAGCCCGGAGAGTACGGCGTGGGCACCGCCTTCCTGCCGGTCGACCCTGTAGCGCGTGCGCGTTGCGAGCAGTCGATCGAGCGATTCGTCGCAGAGGAAAGCCAGCACTTCCTCGGTTGGCGCAACGTTCCGGTCCATCCCGAGCACATCGGCGAGACGGCGAGGCGTGCCCTGCCCTGCATCCGCCAGTTCTTCGTGCTCCGCGGCGCCGGCTTCGACGGCGCGGCGTTCGAGCGCAAGCTCTTCGTGATCCGGAAGCTCGTCGAGCGCCAGGTCGCGAGCGAGAACGTGCGCGGCTTCCACATTCCGAGCCTCTCCAGCCGCACCCTCGTCTACAAGGGCCTGCTGCTCGCTTATCAGGTGAAGAAGTTCTATCCGGATCTGGCCGACCCGGCGATCGAGAGCGGACTCGCTCTCGTCCACCAGCGCTACAGCACGAACACCTGGCCCACCTGGGACCTGTCGCACCCGTACCGCTACCTCGCGCACAACGGCGAGATCAACACCGTTCAGGGCAACCACAACTGGATGCGTGCGCGCGAGGCGGTGATCCGCTCCGGTGTATGGGGCGACGACATCCACAAGATCTTCCCGATCGTCTCTGCTGGCGGCTCCGACTCGGGCATGCTCGACAACGCGCTCGAGTTCCTCGTCCTTTCCGGGCGCGATCTCGCGCACGCGATGATGATGCTGATCCCCGAGGCCTGGGATCGCGATCCGCTCATGCGGGACGAGAAGAAGGCCTTCTACCAGTTCCACCAGAGCCTGATGGAGCCGTGGGACGGTCCCGCCTCGATCGCGTGTACGGACGGAACGCGGATCGCCGGCGTGCTCGATCGCAACGGGCTGCGCCCGTCGCGCTACTGGGTGACGAAGGACGGCTTCGTCGTGCTCTCGTCCGAGTGCGGCGTGCTGCCGATCAACCCCGA
>CAZMKX010000414.1:0-4144 GCA_964566375.1 uncultured Myxococcales bacterium | reverse complement strand
GAGCTGATGACGATCTCCGCGCGGCGCGTGACGCGCATGCTCGCGATCATCGCGCCGTGCCTGTGCGCGGTGTCGCTCGCGACGGGCGAGGCGGAGCTCGACACGACGCTCGTGTATCTCAGCGTCGTCGAGACGGGCTTCGTGGCGCTGTGGTGGCTGGCGCGGGGAAGCGCGGCGGAGCGCTGGCCGGAGTGGCTGCTCTTCGGTGGGACGCTGCTCGCGAGCGGCGGGGTGATCTTCTCGCCGACGCACGGGCCGCTCGGCTACAAGCCGTACGCGATGCTGGCGCCGATGGCGGCGTACACGTTCGCGGCGATCGCGCCGCTCAAGCCTTGGCTCACGTATCTGCTCGCGGCGGGAACGGCGGCGTTGTACGCGCTGTCGCTCCGGCTGGTGCCGGCGGAGCGCACGATCGATCCGGTGGCCTACGCGGCGGTGTGTTGGGCGATGGCGTGGATGGGCGCGACGTTCGCGCGCGACCTGCGCGGGCTGTGGCGCGATCTGGACGACGCGCGGCGGCGCGCGCTCGACGCGACGCGGCTGAAGTCGGAGTTCCTGACCAACATGAGTCACGAGATCCGCACGCCCATGACCGCCATCCTGGGCTTCGCCGAGGAGGTCGAGCTGGGGCTCTCGGAGGCGCCCGCAACGGCGCTGACCGGCGCCGCGTCGATGAGAGGCGCGCTCGCCACGATCCGCCGCAACGGCGTCCACCTGCTCACACTCATCAACGGCATTCTCGACGTGTCGAAGATCGAGGCGGGCAAGCTCGAGGTGGCGCGCGAGCCGTGCGCGGTGCTCGCGCTCGCCGCCGAGGTGTCGAGCCTGCTGCGCTCGCAGGCGCGCGAGAAGGGGCTCGCGTTCGAGACCGTCGTCAGCGGCGCGATCCCCGAGATCATCGACAGCGACCGCACGCGGCTGCGGCAGATCCTGATCAATCTGGTGGGGAACGCCGTGAAGTTCACCGAGCGCGGGAGCGTTCGGATCGAGATCCGGCTCGTGGCCCCGCTCGACGACCGCGCCGGCGCGGGCATGCTCGAGATCGCCGTCGCCGACAGCGGCTGCGGAGTCGCGGCGGACCAGGTCGGCCGGCTCTTCGAGTCGTTCACGCAGGTGCACGGCTCGCTCACTCGGGTCCACCAGGGCACGGGCCTGGGGCTCGCGCTCTCGCGCAAGCTCGCGCGTCTGCTCGGCGGCGACATCGACGTGGAGACGCAGATCGGTGTCGGCAGTCGCTTCCGGCTGCGGCTGCCCGTCGCGCAGCACTACGGGCTGCGGCTGCTCTCGCTGGACGAGGCGAACGCCATCGCCGCGGCGGCGGAAGCGCCCGCGTTGGGCGCGGACGCGCCGCGGGTGCAGCTCGCGGGCCGCGTGCTCCTGGTCGAGGACGGCGTCGACAACCAGCGGCTGATCGGCGGGATCCTGCGGCGCGCGGGGCTCGCGGTCGAGGTCGCCGAGGACGGCGAGCGCGGCTGCGCGCTGGCGCTCGCGGCCGCGGCGAACGACGAGCCGTACGAGCTGATCCTGATGGACATGCAGATGCCCGTGCTCGACGGCTACACCGCCGTGCAGCGCCTGCGCGCGGCCGGCTACGCGGGCGCGATCATCGCGCTCACCGCGCACGCGATGGCGGGCGACCGCGAGCGCTGCCTGGCGCTCGGCTGCAGCGACTACGCGACCAAGCCGATCGCGCGCGAGGATCTGCTCGCGAAGGTGGCCGCGCACGTGCGGAAGCCCGCCGCGCACTAGGCCCGCCGGCGCGTGTATGATCGCGCCATGAGCCAACCCATCCTGGTCGAACGCACGCCCGACGGTGTCGCCACCGTCGTCATGAACCGTCCCGAGCGCATGAACTCGCTCACGAGCGACCTGCTCACGCAGCTCGCCGCGAAGCTGCGCGAGGTCGCCGACGACAGCTCCGTGCGCGTCGTCGTGCTGACCGGCGCGGGCGATCGCGCCTTCTCGGCCGGTGCCGACCTCGCGCCGCCCGACGCGCCGAGCCCCGCGGACCGCAACGCATCGGGCCGGCAGACGCTCGAGGAATCCTACGACGGCCTGAAGCGCATGCAGGAGTCGTCGTGGATCCTGCACACGATGCCCAAGCCGACGATCGCCGCGATCAACGGCGCGGTCGCGGGCGCGTCGCTCTCCATGTCGATGGCCTGCGACCTGCGCGTCGCCGTCGACGGAGCGGTGTTCACCACCGCGTTCGCGCGCATCGGCTTCTCGGGCGACTTCGGCGGCTCGTACTTCGCGACCAAGCTCCTCGGCGCCGCGAAGGCGCGCGAGCTCTACCTGCTCGGCGAGCGCTTCGACTCCGCCGAGGCGCTGCGCATCGGGCTGCTCTACCGCGTGTTCGCGCAGGACGTCTTCCGCAAGGAGGTCGACGCGCTCGCGCATCGTCTCGCCGAAGGCCCCCCGCTCTCGTACCGCTACATGAAGCGGCACCTGAATCTCGCCGAGCACGGCACGCTGCGCGACGTCCTCGACCTGGAGGCCGAAGCCATGATGTACACCGGCCGCAGCGAGGACTTCCGCGAAGGCACCGCCGCGTTCCTCGCCAAGAAGAAGGCGAAGTTCACGGGGCGATAGGGCGGCGCGACCCGGAATGGCCGAGCTTCCGCGATACCCCGAGCCCGACATGCGCAAGCGCGATCCGCTCGACGACTTCGAGCGGCGCGAGATCACGCTGAACGGCGTCACCAAGCCCGTGTTCGTGGCGGGCGCGGGGCCGGCGGTGATCGTGATGGCGGAGATGCCCGGCATCTATTCGCACGTCGCGCGCTTCGCGCGGATCGTGCGCGACGCCGGCTTCACGGTCTGGATGCCGAACCTGTGGGGCGATCCGGGCGCGCCGGTCACGATTCCGTACGCGCTCACGCAGATGGTGAAGAACTGCGTGAGTCGCGACTTCAAGGCGTTCGCCGCGAACGAGTCGAGCCCGGTCACGACGTGGCTGCGCGCGCTCGCGGCGCACGCGCACCCGCTCTCGGGCGGGAAGGGTGTGGGCGCGATCGGCATGTGCTTCACCGGGAATTTCGCGCTCTCGATGATGCTCGAGCCGGCGATGCTCGCCCCCGTGCTCTCGCAGCCGTCGCTGCCGATGTTCGACGCCGCCGCGCCGCACATGGCGCCCGACGAGCTCGCGGCGGTGCGCAGACGCCTCGAGGACGAGGACCTGACCGTGCTCGCGTATCGCTTCGAGGGCGACCGCTTCTGCCGGGCGGAGCGCTTCGCGACGTACCAGCAGGCGCTCGGGCCGCGCTTCATCGGCCGCGTTCTGCCCGATTCGGCCGCGAAGCCCGGCACGCCCATGCGCCCGCACAGCGTCGTGACGCTCCACCTGATCGACCGCGAAGGCGAGCCGACGCGGCAGGCGGTGGACGAGATCCTGGCGTTCTTCGGCGAGCGGCTCCGCGGCGAGGCCTGAGCTTCTCGAATCGCTCACCGAGACCTCCCGGCGTCCCCACGCTTTCGCGACCCGGGCGTGACGGGCGCAATCCATCCTGCGCTCGAAGCGGAACGATCCGATGTCCCCGTGGAAGGACAGGCCTCGCGCCCAGCGCTTGCGTCGTCCCCCCGACCCCCGACACGGCGCTCCGCGCGGACCGGGGGCTCGTGAGCGAACGGGCCCTCGGTCTTTCTCGTCCGGGGATCTTGGATACGATCCCCGGTCCAGTGGGTGCGCAGGCGAGAAGACGACGGCGATCGCGTGGCAACCGGCGCGTTTCGCGCGCGCCGCGCGGCTTCGGGCGGCTCGGCTGGCGGCCGCGCCTGCCGCAGATCCGTGTAGGTCCGCGCGGGCGGCGCGCGCTGGGGATCGCCGCGCGCGCGGCGGGGATCTTCGTCGTCGCGTCGTTCACCGCGGTTCTGCTCCTGCGCTGGATCGACCCGTGGACCAGTGCGTTCATGATCGAGTCGCGCATCGCGGCGGTCGCGCGCGGCCACGATGGCTACCGCACCGACTACCGCTGGATGGACTACGACGAGATCTCGCCGAACGTCGCCATCGCGGTGGTGGCGTCGGAGGACCAGAAGTTCCCGCGCCACGGCGGCTTCGACTTCGACGCGATCGCCGACGCGCTCGAGGACTCGGCCGACGGCGGACCGATGCGCGGCGCGAGCACGATCAGCCAGCAGGTCG
>CAZMKX010000413.1:0-4153 GCA_964566375.1 uncultured Myxococcales bacterium | reverse complement strand
GGGGAGCAGGAAATTGCTATGTCGCTTTTGAAACTCGAGAACCTCCGCACCGGCGCGTACTCACGCACCGATCGTGCCGACATCGAGCGGTCTTTGGCCCGGGTGATGGCACTGTTCCCGGTGCTCGAGAAGCGGGCCACGCAGGTCGCCGGCTACATGTCGGGAGGAGAGCAGCAGATGGTGGCCATCGGGCGTGCGCTCATGGCCGACCCGCAGCTGCTCCTGCTCGACGAGCCGTCGCTCGGACTCGCGCCGCTGCTCGTGAAGCAGATCTTCGAGATCATCCGCGCGATCAACGCGCAAGGTACGACGGTGGTGCTCGTGGAGCAGAACGCGCATCAGGCGCTGCGGGTCGCGCACCGCGCCTACGTGCTCGAGACCGGAGCGCTCGCGCTCGAGGGCCCGGCCGACGAGCTCGCGCGCGACCCGCGCGTGCGCGCGGCCTACCTGGGGGAGGGCGACCCGGGCTAGAATCGCACGATGCTCCGCCAGCTCCCGAACCTCCTGTCCGCGTTCCGTCTGGTCATGGTTCCCGTCCTGCTCGGACTGGCCTGGAACGAGCAACGCGTCGCGTTCCTGTTCGCGTTCGCGGCGGCGCTGGCGAGCGACGTCGCGGACGGCTTCGTCGCGCGCCGCACCGGCGCGACGTCGGAGCTCGGCGCGAAGCTCGACAGCTGGGGCGATCTCGCGAGCTACCTGGTTCTGCCGATCTCGGCGTGGTGGCTGTGGCCGGAGCGCATTCTCGCGCAGCTCGCGCTCGTGGCGATCGCGCTCGTCGCGTTCCTCGCGCCGACGCTCGTCGGGCTGCTGAAGTTCCGCCGCCTGACCAGCTATCACACGCGCGCTGCGAAGCTCTCGGCGATCGTGATGGGCGCGGGGCTGCTCCTGTATCTGGGCGCGGGCGTGGCCTGGCTCTTCCAGGTCGCCGTCCTGCTCCTCGTCATCGAGGCGATCGAGGAGATCGCGATCACGACCGTTCTGCCCGCGTGGCGCGCGAACGTCCCGTCGATCTTCGCGGCGCTCCGCATCTCGCGCGCGGGCGCCGTGTTCGCCTCGCTCGCGCTCGGATTGGCGCTCGGCGCGGCGCCCGCGAGCGCGCAGGCGCTTCCCGACCTCGTTCCAGAGGTCTCCGACATCGACCTGTACTTCGACACCACCGTCCCCGAAGGCGACGTCGTCGAGGGCTGCGCGTCGGCCACGAGCGGCGTCGATCTGCTGCGGCTGGCGCTCACCACGCGCAACGCGGGTCCCGCCGACGTCGAGCTCGGCGATCCGATGTGCCCGGACTGCGCCACGCACCCGAACGAGGTGTGCGGCGATCCGTCGTTCATCTGCAGTCCCGCGGGCGGACACAACCACCCGCACTACCAGAATTTCATGCGCTACGAGCTGATCGATCCCAACGGCGTGCAGGTCGGGCTCGGCGGAAAGCGCAGCTTCTGCCTGTTCGAGAGCGGCTGCGACGCCCCGGGGCCGAACCAGAACCACACCTGCACGAACCAGGGTCTCGGGGCGGGCTGCTGGGACGTCTACCCGTCGTACCTCGGCTGCCAGTACGTCGAGATCACGGGGATTCCGGAAGGCTCGTACACGCTGCGCGTGACGATCGATCCGGGCAACGAGTTCGTGGAGGCCGACGAGAGCAACAACGTGCTCGAGCAGCCCGTCGTGATCGTTCGTGGTGGGGAGCCCGACGTGTCGCTCGCCGGGCAGGCGCTCGCGATCCGGCCGGGCAAGCTCCTGCGCCTGCGCGCGCGGCCCATGGACAGCGATCCACTGCCCGGGCTGACCGGCGATCCCACGCTCGGCGGTGCGCTGCTGCACGTCGTCGACACGCACGAAGGAAGCGATCTCGAGCTCGCGCTGCCCGCATCGGGCTGGCGCGCGATCGGGCGCGACGGCGCACGCGGATACCGCTATCGCGGCGCCGGGACCGAGGCCGATCCGTGTACGTCCGTCGTGCTGAAGAAGGGCAAGCTGCACGTGAAGTGCAAGGGCAGCGCGATCGAGTTCGGGCTCCCGGCCGAAGGGGAGATCTTCGTCCAGCTCGATCTCGGCGCCGCGGGCAAGCGCTACTGCGCGGCGTTCGGCGGGAAATCGGTGAAGAACGCGACCGACTCGCTCAAGCGCCGCAACGCGCCTCCGTCGACCTGCAGCGTCGCGCACTGAGATTCGCTTGGCGTTTCCCTCGGCGCTTCTCTGGGACCTCGACGGCGTCCTGATCGACAGCTACGAGGTGTGGTTCCACCTGCTCAACGCCACGGCGCGCGCGTTCGGCGTCGAGGGCGTGTCGCGCGCGTCGATGCGCGAGTGCTGGGGGCAGGGAATCGAGGCCGACGTGAGGCGCTTCTTTCCGCACAGGACCGTCGCCGAGACCGAGGCGTACTACCACGCTCACTTCATGGACCACGCGACACATCTGCGCGTCGATCCGGAGGCGCGCGCCGTGACCGGCGCACTGCGCGCGCGCGGGCTGCGCCAGGCGGTGATCACGAACACGCCGTCGCCGCTCGCGCGCGAGATCCTGCGCGCGGCGTCGCTCGAGCTCGACGAAGTGGTGGGCGGAACGGACGTGCCGAACGCGAAGCCCGCGCCCGACATGGTGATCGAGGCCTGCCGGCGACTGGGCGTCGCGTGCGCGGACGCCCTCGTCGTCGGTGACTCCCGCTACGACCGGGAAGCCGCGCGGGGCGCGCGCGTGCGCTTCGTCGGACTGCGCACCGAGGGCGACGCGCGCATCGAGCGACTCGGCGAGCTACTGGAGCTTCGCTAGGTCGATCTTGTAGAGCTCCGCCACGTTTCCGCTCAGGATCGCCTGGCGCTGCTCGGGCCGGAGCCCGGCCGCGTGCTTCTCGAGCATCTCCTGCGACCACGGCCAGGTCGAGTCACTGTGCGGGAAGTCGTTCGCCCACATGAGCCGCTTCCAGTTCATCTGATCCGCCGTCTGGAAGGCGACGAAGTCGTCCTGGAACGTGGTGTAGATGTGCTCGCGGAAGTACTCGGACGGGAGCTTGGACAGCTCCTGGCCCGGCGGCAGCCAGTAGCGGTGGCGCTTGTAGGCGTGGTCCATGCGGTACATGTAGTGCGGCACCCAGCCCGCGTCGGCCTCGACGCAGACGACGCGCAGGTTCGGGTGGCGCTCGAACACACCGCCGAGCACGAGCGTGCCCATGATGTCCTGACAGCCGCGGATGATCGACAGGAAGCCGTTCATCTTCGGCCCGCGCACCGGCGCGGTCTCGCGCGAGGTCAGGATGTGGAACGAGAGCGGAAGCTCGAGCTCGACCGAGGTCTCCCAGAACGCGTCGTAGGCCTTCGAGTCGTAGTCCTCGACGGCGGGATTGCCGGGCATCATCACGCCGCGCAGGCCCAGGCGCTTGATCTGGTGCAGGTCGGCGATGCCTTCCTCCGGCGTGCGCATCGCGGTCTGTCCGACGCCGAGCAGGCGCGTGGGCGACGGCGCGCAGAACTCCGCGATCCAGCGGTTGTAGGCGTCGAAGCAGGCCTTCTTGTAGTCGAAGTCGCGGTGATTGCAGAGCACCATTCCGACCGTCGGGTAGATGATCTCCGCCGCTACGCCGTCGCGTGCCTGGTCGCCGAGCCGGGCGCCCGGATCCCAGCCGCCGCGGTGCAGCTCCTCGAACGGGACGCCGTTCACCCGCAGCTCTTCGGGCGGCTTGCCCGCGGCGGCCGCGAGCCCGATGTCGATCGGCTTCTTCATTCCGTCGACGACGAACACGTCGCCGCGCCCGTCGACGCGCTCCATGCGCGGCGCGCGATCGCGCCAGGCCGCGTCGATGTAGTCGACGTAGGTGTTCGGTGGCTCGGTGATGTGCGAGTCGGCCGAGATGATCGGGTAGGTCATCGGAAGCTCCTCTGGACCCCATGATAGACTGACCGGAGCCGATTCCACCAAGAGGTGTTTCGATGGATCTCTCCTACAGCGCCGAGTACGAGGCGTTCCGCGGCGAGGTGCAGGCGTTCCTGGCCGCGCACTGGCCGCTCCAGGGGAAGGAAGCCGAGCTTCCACCGGACCAGCGCGCTTCGTTGTTTCGCGGCCGCGCGATCGCGGCCGGATTTCTCGCGCGCTCGATTCCCGTGAAGTACGGCGGCTCGGAGCAGCCGTCCGACGTGCTGAAGGCGCAGATCATCC
>CAZMKX010000412.1:0-4162 GCA_964566375.1 uncultured Myxococcales bacterium | reverse complement strand
GCTCCGGATCCAGCACGAGGCGCTGCGCGATGTAGAAGTGCCCGCCGAGCAGGATCGCAAGCGCGAGCACGACGAAGACCGTGCCCGCGAGGATTCGCGCCGGAGTGCTCATCGCCTCGGAACGTACCCCATTGCCAGGACGCTCAGCCACGCGACGAGCGACACGAGCGAGATCGCGAGCGCGATGCGCCGCAGCGGCGGCGGCTCGAGCCAGACGCGCACGCGCGCGTCGCCCGGGGGCAGGTCGAGCTCGAGCACGCCGAGCGCGCTCGGCGAGAACGCGCGCTCGGTGCCGTCGATCTCGAGGCGCCAGCCGGGCCATGCGAAACGCGCCAGGCGCAAGCGGGCGGGCGCTTCCGTCTCGACCTGCAGGACGATGCGCGTGCCGCCGTTCTCGAGCGTGCGCCAGCGCGCGCCGCTCGTCGCGGCCACGACCGGGCCCTCGATCGGACGCTGCGTGTACCAGACCGATTCCCGCGCGGCGCGCGGCAGGTACTCGTCGCCGAGCGTCACGCGCTCGACGCCGTTCCGGATCAGCTCCGTGTCGACCAGCGCGGGCGCGAAGCGCGCGACTTCGGTCGGGAACGGCCTGTACTGCGCGAGGATCGGCAGCGCGTTCAGGACCAGAAGCGCGAAGAGCGCGATCTCCGCGAGCGCGCGCCGCCGGTACGGCGCGTCCGTCAGGGCGCACGCGAAGACGAGCGCGGTGAGGGCGCTCGCGACCAGCGCGAGCGGCCCCATCATGCGCCACGGGAACTGGAAGAACGGAAGCGTCGGGACGAGCTCCCAGATCGGCTCGCTCGCACGCGTCTGCAGGAAGAGCAGCACGGCCGCCGCTCCGAGCAGCCACGCGAGCAGCGAACGCTGACGTGGAAAGCGGAACGCCGCCCAGACCGCCGCCCCGAGCGCGAACGGCGTCGCGAGCCCGGTCGCGAAGAAGCGCACGTACCAGAAGATCTTCTGCAGCGGCGGAAACTGACCGTGGAAGTCGAGCTTGCCGCGCAGAAGCTCCTCGGGCCGGATCAGACCCGTGAGCGCGAGGGCGGGAAGCCAGAAGAACGCGCTGAGCGCGAGGGCGGTGGCGACACCGGCGAGGATCACCCCCCAGGCGCGCCGGTCGTGTGCGCCGTACAGCGCTACGCCCGCGCCGAGCACGAATGCGACCGCGACCAGCGCGGTCAGGTTGTGTGCCAGCACGACGAGCGCGAGGCCGGCAGAGGTCAGCGCGAAGCCGCTCCGCGGCCGCGAGCCCGCGAGCGCCGCGCCGCGGAGCGCGATCGGGACGAGGCAGAGCGCCAGGAACTCGGCGTCGGCGTTGCGAACCAGCTTGTCGCCCAGCAGGTACGGGTGCAGCACGTAGAAGACGGCTCCCGCGCGCGCGGCAGCCGCCGAGGCGAGGCCCTGCGTCGCGAGCAGGTCGGCGAGGAAACGCCGCATGGTGTAGACCGACACCGCCGAGCCGAGCACGAGCGTGGCCGTCGCCGCGCGCGTGACCGAATCGGTGATCGAGAGGAACGCCGCCGAGGCGGCCGAGAACAGCGGCGCGTAGAACAGGAACACCGGCGAGCCGTAGCTGGCGTAAAGGTTCTCGCTCCAGTGCGGAGGGAGCTGGCCCGCGACCAGGGCTGCGCGGTACTCGCCGACGCGCACGAGCTCGTAGAGCCAGTCGTGACCGACCGGAAATCCGCCGATCAGGAGCGGCGCGACGCCGATCGCGAATGCGAGCCACGGGAGCGCGCGCAGCGCCGCCGCGAAGCGGCCTTCTCCCCTCTCACGCCCGGGCTCGCGCATCGACGCGTGAGCATAGCGGCGTGTTACGCTCCAGCCGGAGGACGCTCCAACGTGCCGCTCCTCGTCGAGACGCGCTTTGGCCGGGTACGCGGTCGTGTGGACCGTGGAGTGACCGTTTTTCGCGGCGTGCCCTACGCGGCTCCTCCCGTCGGCGCGCTGCGCTTCAAGCCGCCCGGCCGGCTCGAGAGCTGGGCGGGCGTGCGCGACTGCGTCGAGCCCGGCCCGGCCGCGCCCCAGAACGCGACGCGCGCGGCGATTCTCGGCGGACCGCTCGCAGTGGAGCAGAGCGAGGACGCGCTTCGGCTGGACTTGTGGACCGCGGGATTCGACGGGGTCCCGCGCCCCGTTCTGGTGTTCGTTCACGGTGGCGGGTTCGCCGCGGGTGCCGCCGCGGATCCGGGCACGCGCGGCCGGCGCCTGGCGCGCGGCGGCGACATGGTCGTGGTCTCGGTGCAGTACCGGCTCGGTGCGCTGGGTTTCCTCGATCCGGCCGATCTGCCGCGCAACGCAGGTCTCGCGGAGGCGAACCTGGGGCTGCTCGACCAGATCGCCGCGCTCGAGTGGGTGCGCGACGAGATCGACGCGTTCGGCGGCGACCCGCAGAACGTGACGATCTTCGGTGCGGGCGCCGGCGCGACCGCGGTCGCCTGCCTGCTCGCGGCGCCGCGGGCGCACTCGTTGTTCCGGCGCGCGATCCTCGCCAGCGCTTCGCTCGAGGTGGACGCGCGCGAGGACTCGACCCGGCGCGCCCGCGCGTTCGTCGCGGCGCTCGGCCTGAAGCCTGCGGACGCGGCGAAGCTCGTCGACCTGCCGGTCGCGACGTTGCTCGAGGCGCAGCGACGCGCAGGCGGGTTCCGCCCGGTGGTCGACGGTGCCCTGCTCACCCAGACGCCACTCGCCGCCGCGCGGTCGGGCGCGATCGCGCACGTGCCGGTGCTCCTGGGCACCAATCGGGACGAGACGCGCGTGCTCGAGCTCGAGGAGCCGGCGCTTGCGCGCCTCGATCGAGCGGGGCTCGGCGCGCGCCTGCGAGGCGCCGGGCTCGACTCCGAGCTCGTCGAGCAGGCGATCGCCACGTACGCGAAGGCGCTGCCGGGCGCGTCGAACGCCGCCCTCTTCCACGCCATCGAGAGCGATCGCCGCTACCGCGTGCCCAACCTGCGCCTGGCCGAGTCACTCGCGGCCCTCCAGCTCCCGGTTCACGTGTACGAGCTCGCGTTCTCCGGGCGCACCCACGACGGACCGACGGGCGCGTTCCACGGTCTCGAGCAGCCCTTCGTCTTCGGCACGCGACGCGTCCACCCGCTCGGCGCGCTGATCGAGGACGGTCCGGACGCGAAGGCGCTGTCGAGACGAATGCGCGACGCGTGGACGGCGTTCAGCCGAAGCGGCGATCCGCGCAGTCCGCTGGTCGGAGCGTGGCCGACCTACACCGTTCCGGATCGCGCCACGCTGGTCTTCGACGCGAGCCCCCGCATCGAGCACGCGCCGCGCGACGCGGAGCGGCGCTGCTGGGAAGGGACTCCGACCGCCTAGGGGCTCGGCTCAGGCCCCGCGCGCCTTCGCCCAGGCCTGCAGCTCGCGGATGCGCGTGTAGCCGCCGCTGGCCTCGACGATCCCCTCGCTGCGCGCGTCGTGGATGCACGCCACCGGACAGAGCGGAACGCAGAGCCCGCAGTCGATGCACTCGTCGAGCACGATCGCGAAGCGGCCGAGGTAGTCGTCCTCGACGCGGTAGATCGCGTCGACCTTCCCCGGACACGCGTGATCGCACGCGCCGCAGCCGATGCACGTCTCGTCGATGTAGAAGTGTCCCGGCTTGCGCGCCATGCCTACGGTCGCCCGGCGAAGCTCGTGACGCCCTTCGCAGAGGCGTTGACGAACTCCTGCAAGCTCTGGTTGTAGCGGAAGTACAGGTCCCGCTTCAGCGGATCGTCGGCGCGGAGGCGGAACGGGGTGTCGAAGTGGCTGAGCTTGTTCAGCGTCTGGTCGAGCGCGGGCCGGCCGTGACCCTTGGCGATGCTCTCGATCATCTCGCGCCACGACTTCGCGTCCGCCTCGAGCGCGAAGTCGGCGCGTTCGGCGTCCGCCGGGCCCGCCTCGCGCACATCCGTCACCGAGACCTCGTCGAACGTGACCTGCACGCGCAGCGGGCGCCCGGGGCCGAAGGCGTCGAGCACCACGAACTCGACGATGCAGTCGACGTAACCCAGGTGCTCGTAGCGCGCGCGGTCGGCGTTCATCCGCTCGCCGAGCTTCGCGAACCAGGCAAGCGACGGGAACGGGATCACGTCGTCCGACTCCATCGCGCCCACGTCACTTCGCCCAGATCGCCTGCTTCGGGATCTTGCAGCGCTCGTCGCGCGGGAAG
>CAZMKX010000411.1:0-4163 GCA_964566375.1 uncultured Myxococcales bacterium | reverse complement strand
GAGCCGTGAAACCCGCCATCCTCGTCGTCGACGACGAGACCAACTACCTGGTCATCCTGCGCGAGCTGCTCTCGCGCGACGGCTTCGAGGTCGAGGCCGTCAACGAGCCGCTCGAGGCGCTGAAGCTCGCCGCCCGCCGTCCGTTCGACGTCGCGCTCGTCGACCTGCGCATGGGCGAGCTCGACGGCGTCGAGGTGATGGAGCGGCTGCACCGGCTCGACGCGGATCTCGCGGTGGTGATCATGACCGCTTTCGCCACCGTCGAGACCGCCGTCGACTCGCTCAAGCGCGGCGCGGCCGACTACGTGATGAAGCCGTTCGACAACCAGGACCTGCTGCGGATCCTGCGCCGGGCGGCCGCGCTGACGCGGCTCTCGCGCGACAACGCGCGGCTCCGCGAGGTCGCGCGCGTCTCCGACGACGTTCCCGACCTGCTCGGCTCCTCGCCGCAGATGGACGCCGTGCGGCGGCTGGTCGCGCAGGTTGCGCGCACCGACACGACCGTCCTGATCACGGGCGAGACCGGCACGGGAAAGGAGGTCGTGGCGCGGGCGATCCATCGCGCGAGCGCGCGCGCCGAGCAGCCGTTCGTCGCGGTGCACTGTGCGGCGCTCTCGGAGTCGCTGCTCGAGAGCGAGCTCTTCGGTCACGAGCGCGGCGCCTTCACCGGCGCGGTCTCCACCAAGCGCGGTCGCTTCGAGCTCGCCCAGGGGGGAACGCTCTTCCTGGACGAGGTGGGCGAGATACCGGAGCACGTGCAGGTGAAGCTCCTGCGCGCGATCGAGAGCCGCACCTTCGAGCGCGTCGGCGCGGAGACGTCGATCGAGACCGACGCGCGCTTCGTGGCGGCGACCCACCGCGACCTCGAGGCCGCGATCACGAGCGGGCGGTTTCGCGAGGACCTCTACTACCGGCTGAACGTGCTGCGGATCGAGATCCCACCGCTTCGCGAGCGGCCGGAGGACATCTCGCGGCTCGCGCAGCATTTCCTCAGGCGTTGCGCCGCGCGCATGCAGCGGCCGGGCGTGAGACTCGAGGAGAGGGCGGCCGAGCTGCTCACGGCCTACCGCTGGCCGGGAAACGTGCGCGAGCTCGAGAACGTGATCGAGCGCGCGCTCGTGATCACCCCCGGCGACTCGATCGGCCCGGAGTCTCTTCCCGCCGAGCTTCGCGCGCCGCGCGAGGTCGCGCCGACGCTGGCGTCTTTCGCGAACAGACCGCTGCAGGACGCGCTCGAAGAGGTCGAGCGCGCGCTCCTGCTGCAGGCACTCGAAGACTGCGGCTACGTGCAGGCGCGCGCCGCCGAGCGGCTCGGCCTTTCGAAGAGCGCGCTTCACTACAAGCTCGCGAAGTACGGCATCCACGGTCGTTCGAAGGCCTGAACGCGGCGCTTTCCGCTTCGACTCCGCGCACATGGCGCCGGGACCGCCGAGCTGCGCGCGCGCCCGATTCAGAATTTCGAACGCGCGCCGCCGTCGCGGAGGCGCCCGGGCCGTCCCGCGCGTGGCACGCGCATTGCTCTTCCGCTCTCCGCGAACTCGCGCAGACGGAGGCCTTGCATGCGAAGAATCCTGGCGGCGTTTCTGGCGATCGTCCCCTTGGCGGGATGTTTCACCGTCCGGCACGCCTACGACGGCGACAAGCTCCTGACCACGGACCCGGCGCCGCCGGGCCGGTCGGTGAAGCTGGTGCGGCACTTCGAAGCGCACGACCGGCAGTTCTTCTGGATCCACGGCGGCTTCCCGGTGGGAGAGCCGCTCAACGCCGCGGCGCTCGCGGCCAGGCAGGCGGAAGGACACGACGGTGTCGTGAACCTGAAGATCGAAGACGGCCAGAATTTCACGGATCTCCTGATCTCGCACGTGCCATGCGTGCTGACGCTGATCTGTGGCACCTGGTCGGCATGGGCGGAAGGCGACGTGGTGGACTACGTGCCTGCGGAGGTGTCGCGATGATCGGGAAGGTTCACGGCGCGGCGCTCGCGGGTCTGTGTGCGGTCGCGCTCTCGGCCTGCTTCAGCGTGCCGCACAAGCTGCCGCCGCACGCCTACTTCGGAAAGCTCCCGGCGGCGACGGCGGGAGAGAACCGCGCGCGCTTCGAACGCAGCGCGATGAAGAACTGGCTTCTCGCGGGGCTCGTTCCGTGGTCGCGATTCAGCAGCAAGGACCTCCTGGACGAGAGCGGTCCGGGCGTCGTGCGCTACGAGAACCTGGTCGTCGAGACCGAGTTCAACGCCCTCGACACGCTGATCTGGATCGTACCGGGCCAGTTCTACGGCTACTACGTCTGGGCTCCCCGACACATCACGGTGAAGGGCGACGAGATCCGCGGCGGGGCCGCCGCGAAGTGAACCCCCGGGCGTCGGCGGCAACCCTCCTGCTTGCGCTCCTCCCCCGGGCGCTGGCCGCCGCCGACGTCCCGGTGGAGCGCGTCGAGCTGGTCGCGAAGTCGGTCGAAGGTTGCCCGGGGATTCCCTTCCCGCGCGCGCGCCGCGAGCTCGTGCTGAACGGAGACCGGGCCGTCGACACCGCGGCGCGCTTCTGGGAGCTCGACCGCCTCACCTCGTACACGCGAGGTCATGCCTCGCGGCGCTATCGCATCGACGACGGCGTGCTCGAGATCGACTCGGAGCTCTCGCCCGAGCTCGACCGCGAAGTGATCCACGTCTTCGTCGCGGATCCGATCGCACCCGCCTACCTGGCGACGTACCTGCCCGGCACCGAGCTCCCGTGCGATCGCGTCACGCGCTACACCGTGAAGCGAGGCGAGCCCGCGCACGCCGATCTGGCGACGCTGTCGCGCTTCGACGCCGCGCTGCAGGAGGCCACCGAGCTCCTCTACGACTCGCACTTCACCGAGGCCGAGGCCCGGCTGCGCGAGGCGATGGGCTTGCGCCCGCCCGACCCGGCGCCGTTCTGGATGATGGCGCGGCTGCGCTACCTGGCTCTCGAGAGCCGTTCCGCGCAGCTCTCGTCGAGCGAGCGGATCGCGGGGTACGAGGATGCGGAGCACTGGGCCGACGAAGCGGTCGCGCGCGCGCCCGGTCGCGCGGAAGGCTATCTGTGGCAGGCGATCGCGCACGGACGGATCGCGACGAGCGCGGGCGCGTTGAGCCTGGCCGTTCGCGGCTGGCTCGGCGGGCGCGGCCCGCGCTGGCTCGAGGAGACCATGCGCAAGGCCGTGTCGCTGCCTGAGGACTTCCGCTTCTTCGGCTTCTCCACACGCGCCGACGCGCTGCACGCGCTCGCGCAGTTCTACCGTCTCGCGCCGACGGGCTGGTACATGCGGCTGGTCGGGACGCGTGGAAATCTGGACCGCGCGATCGAGCTCTCGCGCGAAGCGGTCGCGCTCCAGCCCGTCCGCATCGAGTACCGGAAGGAGCTCGCCGTCGAGCTTTTGTGTCGGAACGCGGCCGGCGACGCGGAGGGTGCGCGCGCGCAGCTCGACGCGCTGAAGGCCATCCCCGCGATCACGCCGCTCGACCACGTCGATCAGCGTCACGCGGACGCGCTCCCCTCGGCTCCGCACGCGAAGGTCTGCAGCTACTCGCGCGACTGGTTCCGGGAGTCGGCGACGTGACGCGTGCGGATCTCGTGGTGTCGCTCTTCGTGGCCGTCGCGCGCCTCGCGCAGGCGCAGACCCCGGCGGAGGCTCCGCGCGTCTGGGAGATCAACGGGATCCGGCTCGAGCCCGCGCAGGTCGAGCGGCTGGCCGACGACATGGCCACGCGCACGGTCTCGGCGGTGCAGGAGAAGATCCCCGACATCGCGCTCCGCGACGGCCAGGCCGAGCAGATGCGCGCCGTCTACCGCAGCGTCGCGCTCGACGTGTTCGCGGAGGTCGTGAAGGAGGTCGAGCGCACCGACCAGACCGACGCCGAGAAGGAGACGCGCGTGCGCGAGCTCGTGCTCGCGGGGCAGACGCGCAGTCATGACTCGCTCGAGGCGATCCTCGACCCGAGGCAGATGGAGCTCTACGCGAGCTGGGAATCGCGCCAGGTCGAGGCGTTCAAGAGCCGGCGCTGGAACGATCGACGGAGGCGGCGATGAATGGTCGCGTGCGCATGCTCGCCCGGCATCTGGTCGCGCTCGGGTTGGTGCTCGCGGGCACGGCCGCGAACGCGCGCGCAGACGACGTGCCCGCGCGCGGACTCGACTGGGAGG
>CAZMKX010000410.1:0-4182 GCA_964566375.1 uncultured Myxococcales bacterium | reverse complement strand
GGGCTCGACGACGAGACCTGGGCGCTGGCGCTGCTCGAGCGCGCCGGGGTGCTCGTCCATCCGGGCGGGCTCTACGACCTGGACGGCTGTCACGCCGTGGTGTCACTGATCGGACCCGAGGCGGACTTCGCGCGCGGCGTCGAGGCGCTCGCGACCGAGGTCGCGTCGCGGGTGGGGTCGGCCTAGGCTGCGCGGGTGGCCACGAAGCGACGCAAACGCGCGGGGCGGCCGGCCGCGGCCGCGAGCACGGAGACGCGCGGGCGGATCCTGCGCGCCGCGCGGCGCTGCTTCGCCGCGGCTGGCTACGGACGCACCAGCAACAAGCAGATCGCCGAGGCCGCCGGAGTCACGAGCTCCGCGCTCTACCACTACTTCGACTCGAAGGCCGAGCTCTACGCGGCCGTTCACGATCACGGCCTCGAGACGGTGCTCGGCGGCTATCGCGACGCGCTCGCGCGCCACGCGCGGTGCCTCGACCAGCTCTGCGCGGTGGTGGAGGCGAGCATCGAGCTCAATCGCGCGCATCCCGGGCTCGCCGAGTTCCTGGCCGTCGCGCCGCTCGAGCTCGACCGCCACCCGGAGCTCGCATCGCGCCTGCGCATCTCGGGGGAGGCGGTGAAGTCCGTCTACCGCGAGCTGCTCGCCGGCGGGATCGCGCGCGGCGAGCTCGCGGCCGACCTCGAGCTCGACACGGTCGTGGACCTGCTCACGGCCAGCAGCTTCGGGCTGCACTGCTTCTTTGGTCCGCTGGCGAAGCCGGTCCAGCACCGGGCAGTGCTGCGCGCGTTCCAGGCGCTCCTGCGCGGCACGCTGCTGGCGGCGCCGGGCGGGCCGAAGCGATTTATTGACCCGCAAGTCAATTAGTGACAGGCTGGGCGCAGCGAGGGAAGAGCCGATGCCCGCCGATGCGCGCCGATTCCCGTTCCCGCTTCCGAATGGCTGGTTCGCCGTGGCGGAGAGCGCCGCGCTCGCGCCGGGACAGGTCGCGCGCGCATTCTATCTGGGCCGCGAGCTCGTCGTCTTCCGGACCGCCTCCGGCGTCGCGCGGGTGTTCGACGCGTACTGCCCGCACCTCGGCGCGCACCTCGCGGTCGGCGGCAAGGTCGACGGCGACACGCTTCAGTGTCCCTTCCACGGCTGGCGTTTCGCGGGCGACGGCCGCTGCGTCGAGGTGCCGTACGCGAACCGCATCCCGCCGCAAGCGCGCGCGCGCAGCTGGGAGGTCGAGGAGCGCTACGGGCTGGTCTTCGTGTGGCACCACCTCGAGGGCAAGCCGCCGTCCTGGCGCGTGCCCGAGATCGCGGAGCTCGAGAGCCCCGACTGGATCAAGCCCGTCTTTCGCGAGTGGCGCGTGCGCACCGCGATTCAGGAGATGGCCGAGAACGACCACGACAGCGCCCATTTTCCCGTCGTGCATCAGGGAAAGTACCTGCCCACGACGGTGAGCTACGAGGGCACCACCAAGACCTGTGTCTCGCCGATCACGCGCGCGCTGCCCGGCGGCGTCGAGATCCAGGCCGAGCTCGTGCGCACGAGCTATGCGCTCGGCATCGCGACGGTCGCGTACCGCGGCATTCCCGGCATGGGCTTCATCATGCTCTCGGTCGTGACGCCGATCGACCACGAGAACGTGCACATGCGCTGGCTGCTCACCGTCACCGCGAGCCTGCCCGAGGCCGCGCAGCAGGAGGTGATCAAGGGCATCACCGAGGGCACCGGCGTCGAGGCCGACATCCCCATCTGGGAGAACAAGCGCTTCGTGCCCCATCCGGTGCTCTGCGACGGCGACGGGCCGATCGCGGAGTTCCGGCGCTGGGCCTCGCAGTTCTACTCCGACGCCGAAGGAGCGCGGCCGTGACGCCCGATCGCTACCTCGTGATCTCGTCCGATTGTCATGCGGGCCTGCCGCCCGCGAGGTACCGCGACTATCTCGATCCGAAGTACCGCGAGACGTTCGACGTCGCGCTGCCGATCCAGCTCGCGATGACGCGGGAGGCGGCGAAGAAGTTCCTGGTCGACGAGATCAACACGGAGTGGCGCAAGGGACGCGAGCGCGGACTGTCGGGCGCGTGGGACTCGGACGAGCGACTGCGCGTTCAGGACGCGGACGGCGTCGCGGGCGAGGTGATCTTCCCCGACGGCATCACCGAGATGAACATGCCGCCGTTCGGCGCGGGCCTCGGCTTGCCGACGGACGGGATCGTGCCCGAGCTGCAGTGGGCCGGCGCGCGCGCACACAACCGCTGGCTCGCGGAGCTCTGCCAGATGGCGCCCGAGCGGCGCGCGGGCATCGCGATCGTGCCGATGCTCTGGGACGTCGACGAGGCGTTGCGAGAGATCCGCTGGGCGAAGGCGAACGGCTTGCGCGGCATCCTGATCCCGTCGCGCTGGGGCAGGCTCGACGCGTATCACCACCCGAAGTACGAGCCGGTCTGGGCGCTGTGCGAGGAGCTCGAGCTGGTCGTGAACGTCCACTCGGGCGCCGCGCCGATGGAGGACTACGCCGACCACCTGGGCATGATGGGAATCTTCGTCACCGAGGTGATCTGGTGGACGGTCCGCCCGCTCTGGTTCCTGATCTGGGGGGGCGTCTTCGAGCGGCACCCGCGGCTTCGCTATGCGATCACCGAGTCGACGACGGTATGGGTGCCGGAAGCGCTCGCGCTGATGGATCAGCGCTACAGCGAGACGCACTTCAGTGCCAAGCTCGGCGACTACCGCAGCCACCTGAAGTCGAAGCCGTCCGAGTATTTCCGCCGCAACGTATTCCTGGGGGCGTCGTGCATGCCGCGCCGCGAGGTCGAGCTCCGCCACGAGATCGGCATCGGCAACATCATGTGGGGCACGGACTACCCGCACCCGGAAGGCAGCTGGCCCGTCACGCGCGAGCAGCAGGTCGAGTCCTTCCACGGAGTACCGGAGAAGGAGCTCGAGGCGATGCTCGGCGGAAACGCCGCGCGCGTTTACGGCTTCGACACGGAGAAGCTCGCGCCGGTCGTCGCGCGGATCGGTCTCGAGCGAAGCGCGCTTCGCGCGCGAGGAGGGTGAGATGGCCCGCGTTCGCTACGTGAAGTCGCTCGAGCAGATCCGCAAGGCGGCCGAGGCGAATCCCGGGTTCCTGTCGAGCACGGTGCGTTCGCTGCGCGCGGTGTACGAGACCGACGCCGCGATCGCCGCCGCGGTCGTGCCGCGGCCGCTCGTGCCGGCCGCACGGCCGGAGGTCTGCGTGACCTTCTCGCACGTCGCGATGCACGTCCGCCCCGGGGTCACGATCGAGATCGGGTCCGGGGTCTTCGGCGTGCGCGTGAGCTACGAAGGCGTCGAGGGCATCCATCTGCTGACGATGCCGATGACGGCGGAGACTGCCGTGCTCGGCGGCCGCGACACCTACGGCGAGCCGAAGAAGATCGCGCAGATCGACTTCACGCGGGACGGCAACGCCGTATCCGCGCGCGCCGTGCGCATGGGCATTCCCTATCTCGAGTTGCGCGGGACGGTCGGCGAGTCGCTGCCCGCGCGCGAGCTCGAGGAGTACGGCTACTGCTTCAAGGCGCTCCCGTCCTGCGAGAAGGGCGGCAGCTTCGACGGCGATCCGCTGCTCGTTCGGCTGGCCTGGAAGCACAAGCACACGGTCGTGAATCGCGTCGCGGGCGAGGTGATCCTGCGCGAGTCCCCGTTCGATCCGGTGATCGATCTGCCGGTGCGCCGGCTCGTCCGGCTCGAGTACGAGGAAGGCACGAGCCAGAGCAACGGACGCGTGCTGCGCAGCGTGCCCGGCGAATGGCTGCTGCCGTTCCTGCACCAGCGCTACGACGATCCGGGCGCGCCGGGCATCGAGATCGCGGTTTGAGGCGCATGCGATGAGCGACTTCCGGGGAAAGGTCGCGGTCGTGACCGGCGGCGCGAGCGGTGTCGGACGCGCGCTCGCTTCGCGCTTCGCGCGCGAAGGCATGGTGGTGATCCTGGCCGACGTCGAGAAGGCCGCTCTCGACGCTGCGGTCGCCGGGCTTCGCGGGCTCGGCGGCGACGTCTCCGGCTTCACCACCGACGTCTCGAAGCGCGAGTCGGTCGAGGCGCTCGCCCGACACTGTTTCGCGACGCACGGCACGGTCCACCTGCTCTGCAACAACGCCGGCATCGGCACCGACGAGACGCGCACGATGCTCTGGGAGTCGACCGACA
>CAZMKX010000409.1:0-4202 GCA_964566375.1 uncultured Myxococcales bacterium | reverse complement strand
CGTTCTCGAACTACCAGCACGCCGCGGACCAGTGGTGGCAGGGCGTCGAGCGCGTCTACCTGCGCGGCGCGCCGCTCCAACACCCTCCGGTGTACTTCGTCTCGTCCAACACGCATTCGCTCGCGAACCTGCTCGGCGGCTACGCGCTCGCACACCGCGACGAGCTGATCGCCGCCGCGCGCCGCGATCCGGAGGCGGAGTCCCTGACCGAGCTCGAGCGCCAGCTCGCCGACGGCTCGCCCGCCGACCCGAATCTGCTCTACTTCGCGCTGCGCAACTACCTCCACGCGCGGCCGGCGTCGCTCGAGCGCGTTCAGGCCTGGGACGCCGAGTCGGGAATCGAGAGCGCCGGCGACGCGGCGCAGATCGACGTGCAGGCGCAGGTGATCGAGCTCGCGCGGCTCCGGCCGGAGCGCCTCGATCCGCGCCTGCGCATGCCCGGGCTCGAGTGGCTGCGCGCGAGCAACGCGCGGATCATCAACATCGACTACCCGCTCGGGCTGGCCGCGTACCACCTGCTCTCGCGCCTGGGACAGGCCGCAGGGCCGCTGCTCGGGCTGTACGTGATGGGCAAGGCCGCAACTCTCAACGGGCAGGTCGGCGACGTGATGATCTCGCGCGTCGTTCACGACGAGCACTCCGACAACACCTACCTGCTGCGCAACGCGTTCGGCTTCGACGACGTCGCGCCGTGGCTCCGGCACGGCAGCGTGCTCGACAATCAGAAGGCCGTGACCGTGCGCGGCGCCTTCCTGCAGAACCCGAACTACATGGGCGTGTTCTACCGCGAGGGATACAGCGTGCTCGAGATGGAGGCCGGCCCCTACCTGTCGGCGGTCTACGAGCTGGTCGATCCGCGCCGCCACCCCAACGACGAGGTCGTGAGCCTCTCCGAGCGCACGGGCTTCGCCGTGGGAATCCTGCACTACGCGTCGGACACCCCGTACAGCCGACGGCAGTCCCTGCTCTCGAAGAGTCTCGGCAGCTTCGGGACCGACTCGACCTACGCCTGCGCGATCGCGATCACGCGCCAGATCCTCGCGCGCGAGATCGAGCGGCTCAAGACGCCGACCTGAGCTCGCGCCAGGGACGGAGCTCCGCGAGCAGCGCGCGCAGGAGGCGCGCCGTCGGCTCGAACTCCCGCTCGCCGTGGCGCGTGGCGGCGCGGAGTCGTGCCTCGGTCGGAAACAGCTCGAGCAGCGGCGGCGGTCGCCGGAAGGCGACGTGCAGGTCCCAGAAGGGCTTGTCGCGGTGCGCGGTGCCCGCGAGCGCGCGCAGCGCGGGCGTGAAGATCGCATTCGCTCCACCGCTCGAGGCCAGCGCGTCGAGCGCCACGATCGCCGTGTTGTGCGTGCCGATGCGACCGGCCTCGATCGACTCCCACGCGTAGCGCGCGGGCACGATGCTGGCGAGCGAACCGTCGACGAGGGCCGTCAGCCGGTGGGCGTCGAAGATCGCCTGCAGGATCGCGATCGCGTGTGCGTCGTCGTCCGGCGGGTCGTACTGGAGCAACGCGGGGATCGCCGCCGAGAATCCGGCAGCGTCGAGCGCGGGCAGCTCTGCCGTCGCGGCGTCCGCGCCGAAGAAGACCGGTACGAGCGTGCGCCGGCTCATCGCCAGCGCGACCAGCGACGAGACCGCGCGGGCGAGCACGGTCCCCGGAAGCTCGCGCAGTGCTTCGGCGCCGGAGAGCTCGGCGTCGACCATGCGCGCGAAGTCGCCGCTCGTGTTGAGCAGCGCACCGGGTCCGAGGCCGGTCGCGAGCACGTCCGTGGGGATCTCGAGGTCGCGAAGGCGCAGCGCGACGCCGTCCCCGCGCGTGAAGAGCGGATCCAGCGCGCGGTGCAGATCGAGCCGCAGCGCGGCGGGCAGGCCGAAGCGCGCCACCAGCCTCGCGGGGCGGAACACCGCGGTGGCGCGCAGGCGCCGGATGTCGTCGAAGACCTCCTCCAGGTCGAACGCGCGCCGCCGGCCGCGGATGACACCGAGCAGTGCACCCACGCTGCAGCCGACCTGGTACGCGGGGCGCAGGCCGAGCGCCTCGAGCCGGACCAGCGCCCCCAGGAACACGTAGCCCGAGCCCGCGGCGCCGCCGAGCACGAGCACGAGGCGCTTGTGCGCGATCTCGGCGTCGAGCGCGGCCTCGTCGGCGAGCTCCGCGCGCAGGACGTCCGCGCGCGCCTCGTCGACCAGCCGCACCACCTTGGGCAGGAGTGCGTGCAGGTCGCGCGCGTCGATCCGGTCCGAGTCGGTCGGCAGAACCGGGGCGAGGAGCTGCAGGAGCCGGAGCCGGAACGAGCCGATCCGATCGATCAACGCGTCGGTCTCGGCTCCGATGCTCGAGATCTGCGCCAGACGGATCGCGTAGCGCAGCGTCTCGAGGTCTCGCGGCAGCATGAACATCGGATCGTCGACCGCGCGGCGCGCGAGCGCGATCTCGCCGCGGCGGAACGGACGCTGCTCGTCGAGGAAGGTCGCGGCATCGGCCACGCGCGCAGCGTATCACCGAAGCGAGCCGCCGCGGGTCAGCAGTACCTGACGCGAACGCGGTACTCGACGCGCGCGCTGCCGCGCGCCGGCACCGGGACGCGAAAGCTGAACGTGCGCGCATCCTCCCGGGTCGCCTTCAGGCTGGACGACACGATCTCCCAGTCACCGTCCGCGGGCTCGATCACGTCGACCTCGACCTTCGCGTCCTTGTGGTTGCGCAGATCGATCTGCCAGGCGCTCTCGCTGCGGCACGAGCCGATCACCTTGTAGTCCATCTGCCTGCGCTCCCCGACCACGTCGAACGCGTCGCCCACGCGGATGCGCACGCGCTCGTCGCGCGGGGTGTGGTCGATCTCGTCCTCGCCGAGGAACTGGCGTCCACCCGACTTGTCGCGCTTGTAGACGCGCACGACGCCCTTCGGCAGCGGCATGCCCAGGCGCTCGCTCGCGGCGTTCTCGAACTCGAGCGAGACGGCGACCTTCGCGCTCGCGCCGAGCTCGCCCGTCTGCATCCGGAAGTACGCCGGCTCGCCGCGCAGGACGAGGCGCTTCGCGAGCTTGATCCTGCTCGCCTCGAGAAGTGCGATCTGCTTCTGCTCGTTCTCGAGCAGCGTGGCGGGTCGCTCGAGCGTGTACAGGTGGTACTCGAAGAGGCCCTCTTCGCGGAACTGCGGCGGCGCCATCGCCGATCCGCGCTCCGCCGTCATCACCATCCGGTCCTCGTAGGCCTTCGGGCGGATGCGATTCACGTCGCCGGCGACGAGCTGCACCTTGGCGCTCTCGTACGGCGCGCCGCTGCGGTTGTCGAGCGTGACCCAGCCGTTCAAGTCACCGGAGGTGTCCGCATCGTCGACGACCAGCACGTAGTCGGCCTTCCACGACAGCCCGTTCGCCAGGTACGAGACCTCGACCTTCTGCCGCTCCGCCGGGCTGTCGACGAGCCAAACCAGCGTCGGCCGCGCGATCAAGGTCTTCGGGATCTCGGGAAACGAGATCCGGCCGGGAAACGCCCAGCTGATCTCGTCGCCGATGCGCAGGATCGGCGGCTCGCCGGCCGAGAGCACGACCGCGTCCCGCTCCTCGTCGCGGCCCTTCGCCTCGCTCCAGCGCAGCACGCGCACGGTCCGGCCCACGTACTTCTCGAGCAGCTTCGCAGGCGAGAGCAGGTCGTACTGGTAGTTCTGCTCGAGCACGCGCAGCCCCGGCGAGCTTCCGACGACGTGCACCTGGACCGTTTCGGGCTGGATCGTGCCCGCGACGCCGCCGAACTCGACCTCGGAGCGCCCCTTCGGGAGCGTGAGGGTGCGCGACTCGCGGATCAGTCCGAATCCGCCGTTGTAGATCGTCACGCCGAGCTCGTCGCGCTGGTCCGGAGCGGAGCGGATCCTCGGCGGGGCGACCGGGTCGGCGGCACGGGCGAGCGAGGCGACACCGAACAAGGTCAGCAGCAGAAGCGCGCGCATCTCAGGTCCAGTCCTCGGCGGGCGGGTTGAAGTAGCCGAAGCGGAGCTTCGGAAAGGCCGCGCGGACGCGCTTCAGAACGGCCGGCATCCCGAGCCGGGGCGAGGCCGGGGTGGCGCCGAGCACCTCGGCGTACCAGTCAGGATCGACGTTGAGGTTGCGCCACTGGATCATGCGCACGCCCGTCGCGCGCACGAGCCGTTCCAGCGCCTCCGCTTCGTCCACGCGATCGGTGACGCCGGGGAAGACCA
>CAZMKX010000408.1:0-4206 GCA_964566375.1 uncultured Myxococcales bacterium | reverse complement strand
TCCACTCGCGGTAGAGCGAGTGGACGTTGACGGCGATCCGCTCCGCGTCGCCCCAGGCCGAATACTCGCCGAGCGCGATGTCACGCGCTGCGTCCGCGGGCGGGAGCCCCGCCTCGAAGCGGAGGCGCGTCTGGTCGCGCACGAAGACCAAGTAGTCGCGCACGCGCAGGGCACCCGACGCGTCGGTGATCGGACCGTGTCCCGGAACGACCACGGCGGCGCCGAGCGCGGCGATGCGCTCGCAGGCGGCGATCCAGTTCGCGATCGGCCCCGCCCACATGATCGGCGTGCCGTCGATGAACAGGATGTCGCCCGTGAAGACGATGCCGTCGCCCGGCACCCAGACCAGAACGTCACCCTGCGTATGCGCGGGGCCGACCTCGAGCAGCACCACGTCCTTCGCACCGACGCGCAGGCGCAGCTCGCCGCTGAACGTCTCCGTCGGCGCGGTGTGCACGATTCCGGCGAAATCGAACGGGGCGAAACAGCGGGCGAGGAACTCGCCGCCGGGCCCGAGCGCGGCGGCGTTCTTCATCAGGCCCGCCATGGTCTCGGGCGGCAGTTCGTCCATCTCGCGCGCGCTGGCCTCGGACGCCACGATTCGCGCGCCCGCCACTTCGGAGTTGCCGTAGCAGTGGTCGCCGTTCGCGTGCGTGTTGACGAGCGTGCCGATCCGCTCCGCGGCGGGGGCGGCGCGTCGCATCGCGGCGAGCATCTCGCGCGTGAGCTTCACGTCGAACAGGGTGTCGACGAGGAGCGACTCGCCGCCGTCGCAGACGAGTCCGGCGTTGCTCCAGCCCCACCCGCCGTCGGGCTGCAGCCACGCAAAGCTGCCGCCGCCGAGATCGTGCAATCCCTTCTTGTAGGTCCACCGGCTCATGCGCGCAGCGTAACACGCGACCGCGTCGGGTCGTCGTGATAGAAACGAGCGCCATGCTGCGGGTGCTGACGCTGAATCTGTGGCGCGACGCCGGTCCGTGGCCCGCGCGCGCCGCGCTGATTCGCACCTGGCTCGAGCGCCTGGGCGCGGACCTGATCGCATTCCAGGAAGCCGCGCGCTCCACGGAGGTCGATCTGAAGGCCGATCTGCTGCACGGGCTTCCGCACGTGCTCGCAGCGGACGCTGCCGGCAACGCGATCGCGTCGCGCTGGCCGATCGCGCGCGTCGAGAGCGCGCCGCTTCCGGGAGGCGAGGGCGCCGAGACGCGCAGCGCGCTGCTCTGCGAGGTCGCCTCGCCGCACGGCTCGCTCGTCGTCTGCACCACGCATCTCGACTGGGGACCTGCGCGCGCGGCCGCAAGGGCACGGCAGATCGCGGCGCTCTCCGCGCTCGTTCGCGCGCACGCCCTGCGCGTGGACCTGCCGCCGATCCTCGCCGGAGACTTCAACGCCGAGCCCGCGAGCGACGAGATCCGCGGCCTGACGGGGAGACGGGCGCGCTGGATCGACGCCTGGTCTGCGGCCGGCGACGGCGGTCCCGGGCACACCTGGGCTTCGCGCAACCCCTACGCGCGGCTCGCGGGCGAGCGCGACCGGCGCATCGACTACATCTTTGTCGGACCTCCCGGCGCAGACGGGCGCGGCCGCGTCGCATCGTGCCGGGTCGTCTGCGACGAGTCGCGCCAGGGCGTGTTCGCGAGTGATCACTTCGGCGTGTATGCCGAGCTGCGAACCGAGTCCGGCTGACGCGCGCGCTCCGCGATCGCGAGCCACAGCGGATCGGCGAGCGGGGGCGAGCGGTCGACGAAGCGGACCGGCTCGAAGCCGCCCGTCCGCTCGAGGTACGTCCCGAGGAGTCGCCCGCGCTCTCCGGCGCCGAGCGCGCGCCAGGCCGCGATCGCCTTGGTCGGGAAGAGCCGGTGCGAGGTGGCGATCACGAGCTTGCCGCCGGGGCACAGGATGCGCGCGCACTCCGCGAAGACCTCGACCGGCCGCGTCAGGTACTGCACCGAGAATGCGCACAGCGCGGCGTCGAAGCTCTGGTCGGCGAAGGGCAGTGCGGGCTCGGCGTTCAGGTCGCGCACGACGCGCTCGTCGAGCCGGGGATTCGCCCCGAGCTCGGCCGCGTTCATCCCCAGGCCGGCCACCCGCGCATAGGCGACCTCGTCCGGCAGGTGCGAGACCCACGACGACATCAAGTCGAGAATGCGAGCGCCCGCCGCCAGCTCCTCGCGGTAGACCGCCGTCAGGGCTTCGGCGGTGGCGTCATCGACGTGCAGCACGAAGCGCGGCGCCCGATAGAACTCCGCGTCCGGCGATTCGTCGACGCGTGCGAAGAAGTGCGCGGGCAGGGGGGAACGGGCCATCGGCGCTCGGTTTTCCCACTTCGGCGTCCCGACCGCAAGGCGTGCCGGGCTTGGACGCGCGGCCGGGCCATCGTCTAGATTCTCGCGCATGAAGAACCGGTGGCTCGCCCTGCTCGAGCCCCCGCTCTCGCGGATCGGCGACAGCAACGCCGCCAAGCTCGGATGGGTGGTGCGGCTGCGCTGGATCGCGTTGGGAGCGCAGAGCCTCTCGATCCTGCCCGCGCTCCGCTTCGACCTGCTCGAGCGCGAGCGGGTGCCCGTGTTCCTGGCCGTCGTCGGCGCGCTCGCGCTCTTGAATGCGGTCACCGCCCGCCGCCTCCGGCTCGGCGTCGAGGTCTCGCCGGTGGAGGTCGGCGCGCAGCTGTTCGCCGACATCGCAGCCCTCGCCGCGCTGCTCGCGCTGTCGGGCGGTGCGTGGAACCCGCTGGTGCCTCTGCTCTTCTTCCACGCCGGGCTCGGCGCGTTGCTTCTCGAGGGACGTGTCTCGCTGGCGTTCTTCTGGAGCCTCGTCGCGTGCCTCGCGTTCGTCCAGGCGTTCGGCCACGTCCCGCCGGGGCTCGCCGGCGTGCGCGTCGCGCCGGCGGTCCTGTTCCCCGCGCAGTTTCTCGTCGTCGGAGTCTTCTGGCTCTTCACCACCTGGCTCTCGCACACGCTCGAAGCGCTTCAGGCACAGGTCCACGCGCGGCGCGAGGAGCGCGGGCGGATCGACCGGCTTCGCGCGGTGGGCGCGCTGGCGGCCGGGCTCTCGCACGAGTTCGCCACGCCTTTGAACACGGCCATGCTCAAGCTCGAGCGGCTGTCGCGGAAACCCGACCTGGACGACGCGGCGAGTCTCGGCGAGGCGCGCGAGGCGCTGGCCCGCTGCGGCGACATCCTGCGGCAGATGGCCGGCTCGCAGCTCCGGCCGGACGGTCTCCGCCTCGAGGTCGCCGACGTCGCGGACCTGGTCGAGCAGGTCTGCGCCGGGCTTCGCGCGGAAGAGCCCGCCGTGCCGCTGCGCTTCCGCCGCGAGCGGCGCGGCGCCCCCGCGCTGGTCGTCCTGCCCGCGATCGCCTTCACGCAGGCCGTGCTGAACCTGATCGAGAACGCGCTCGAGGAGAGCACGCCCGAGGCGCCGGTCGAGGTCGAGGTGCGCGCGACACTCGAGCGTGTCGAGGTCACGGTGCGCGATCACGGCCCGGGGTGGCCGGCGATCGTGCGCACGCACCTCGGGGAGCCCTTCGTCACGACCCGGCCCGGCGGCGTCGGCCTCGGACTGTACTTCGCCTACACCCTCGCGGAGACCGTCGGCGGCGTGCTCGAGCTCGACGACACGCCGGGCGGCGGTGCGATCGCGCGGCTGGTGCTTCCCGTCGCGACCGACGCGCGCATCGGAGCGGTCGCGTGAGCGCCACGCACTCGCTGCTGATCGTCGACGACGACGAGCGCTTCGCCGAGACGCTCGCGCTCGAGTTTCGCGAGCGCGGCTGGCGCGTGGACCGGGTCGGGGATCTCGAGGCGCTGCGCGCGCTGCCGCCGTTCGCGCACGAGTTCGCGAGCGTCGACCTGCGCCTCCGCCACCAGAACGGCCTCGACGCGATTCCGATCATCCTCGCGCGCTGCCCGCACACCCGCATCATCGTCCTGACCGGCTACGGGAGCATCGCGACGGCGGTACAGGCGGTGAAGCTCGGCGCGCTGAACTACCTGACCAAGCCGGTTCAGGTGGACGATCTGCTTCTGGCGTTCCGCGGCGAGGGTCTCTCGGCCGGCGACGGGAAGGGTGCCGACTCCCAGACGCTCGCGCGCCGCGAGCGCGAGTACATCGAGTGGGTTCTCGCGGAGTGCGGCGGCAACATCAGTCGCGCCGCGCGCCAGCTCGGACTCCACCGCCAGAGCCTGCAGCGCAAGCTGCGCAAGT
>CAZMKX010000407.1:0-4215 GCA_964566375.1 uncultured Myxococcales bacterium | reverse complement strand
CGAATCCGTAGGCGAGTGCGCGGCCGAAGACCTCGAGTGGAACCACGATTCCGTAATACACGCCGTAGCGGAGCGTGAGCCCCGCGACGTAGAAGGGCGCATAGATCACGCGCAGCGCCGTCGGCAGCGGCTGCGGCGGAGGGGGCGCCGGCAGCGGCCGCGCGTACACGACCGCGGGCACGGGCTCGACGACCACGACGGGCGTCGGCGCGGGCTGCCAATCGGGCGGGGGCGGCGGTCCGGCGGAGGCGCTGCCCGCGGCCAGGAGCGCGGCCAGCAGCAGGCTCGGTCGCAGGCACTTCACGGGAACCTCGCCGGCTCCGACGCCGCGGCGGGCGTGAAGCTCACGAGGTCAGCCGGGAACACGCGCGTGTGGCGCATCGACCGGTACAACCTGCCGCGAGGCGGACGGTTGCGGGGTGACGAAGCTCACTCCCCGGGGGGGCTCAGCGCCGCTTCTTCGGAGACGCCTTCGTCTTTCGCTTCGGCGAGGCCTTCTTCGAGCTCCGCTTGCCGCCCTTCTTCAGGCCCAGCGGGCCGAGCAGCGCGGCCCAGTCGGCGAGCGCACTCTCCTGACCCTCGACGAGCTGTACGGTGAACTGCGAGTACCCGGCGTCGCGCAGCTCCTCGACGCGCGCGCGCAGCGCCTCGGTCGTGCCGGTGAACGTGAAGCTCTCGATCAGCTCCTTCGACATGAACTGCTTCTCTTCGGGCCGGACGAACATCAGATGGCCACGGTGCACCGCCAGCCAGCGCGCGTCGGCCGGCTCGTACGCCTCGTAGATCGCCTTGTACTTCGCGAGCGCGTCGCTGAGGAACGGCGGCAGTGCGCCGATGATCTCGCCCAGCGTTCCGCGTTCGACCAGGTCGTGGAAGAGCACGGCCGCGAGCGGCCCCGCCTGCGCGAGCGCGCGCTTGCTGGTGAAGCTCTCGCCCTTCGCGAGCACGCAGCCGAGCGTGTACAGGTTGGCGTAGAGCTTGTCGGTGCGACCGGCCTGCTTCCAGGTCGCCTGCATGTCGGCGAGGGCTCCGAGTGCGGGGGCCTGCGAGCCGCTGAAGAACGCCCAGCCCGCGCCGAGCTTCGCGACCAGCGCGCGCGCGTTCGGCCCGAACGCCGAGACGTGCAGCGGGATCTTCGACTTGAGGTTGATCAAGCCGAGCTCCGGATTCAGGAAGCGGATCTTCTTCTTCTCGCCCTCGAGAAGCGCCTCGACCGTCTCGCCGCGCAAGAGCCCCTGCACCTCGGCGACGTAGCGCTCCATCTCCGACAACTTGATCGCGCGCTGGCCCATCGTGCGCCGGCCGGTGAAGCCCGTACCGACGCCGAAGTCGATCCGGCC
The DNA here is from genome assembly GCA_964566375.1 of uncultured Myxococcales bacterium. Lineage (GTDB taxonomy): Bacteria > Myxococcota_A > UBA9160 > SZUA-336 > SZUA-336 > VGRW01. The sequence goes on along the minus strand of CAZMKX010000407.1, from coordinate 2,875 downwards.
GGGCGCCAGCTTGTTCAGCGTCGCGAGGCCGTTCGCGGCCACCGGCGAGAGCCGGTTCGACGGGATCAGCACGCCCGTGCCGAGCCGGATCTTCGTCGTCTCGCGCGCGGCGAGCGCCATCCCGACGAAGACGTCGGGGTTCAGGAGCTGCGTGTCGTAGAACCAGGCGTACTTGAAGCCGAGCGCCTCGGCGCGCTTCACCGCGCGCCAGCTGTCGGTCGTCGTCGCAAGCGCAATTCCGAAGTCCATGGCCTCACTCCCCCTCGTCGCGGTCGCCCGCGGATGATGTCACGAAAGCTTGTCGAGCGCGCGCGCGAGCGCGGCCGTCAGCTCGTCGACCTCGTCGGTGGTGATGCCGAGCGGCGGTGACAGGGCGATGCCGCCGGCCACCACGCGCGCGATCACGCCGTCCGCCAGCAGGAGCGCGCCGAGCCGCTTCGCGTCGTCGGGCTCGCGCGCCTCGAGCGCGGCGATCAGCGCGACGCCGCGCACGTCGCGAAGCTTCGCGTGTCCCGCGCAGCGCTCGCGCAGCCGCTGCTGCAGGTGCGCGCCGACGCGGTCGGCGTTCTCCACCAGCTTCTCGCGCTCGAGAATTCGCAGGTTCGCGAGCGCCGCGGCCGCCGCGACCGGGTGACCCGAATAGGTGTAGCCGTGCGAGAAGGGGCCGACCTCCGGCGATGCGCGGCGCAGGACCTCGTGGATGCGCTCGGAGATCAGGCACGCCGACATGGGCACGTATCCGCTCGTCAGCCCCTTGGCGATCGTCACGAGATCCGGCGCGATGCCGAAGCGCTCCGACCCGAACCAGCGCCCCAGCCGCCCGAAGCCGCAGATCACCTCGTCCGCCACGAGCAGCACGTCGTGCCGGCGGAGCACCGCCTGGATCCTCTCGAAGTAGCGCGCGGGCGGGATCAGCACGCCGCCCGCGCCCATCACCGGCTCGGCGATGAAGGCGGCGACCGTGTCGGGACCTTCGCGGAGGATCGTCTCGTCGAGCTCGCGTGCCAGCCGGTCCGCGTACGCGTCCTCGCTCTCGCCGGGATTCGCGCCCGCCGGCCAGTGCGCGGGCGAGACGTGGCGGAAGCGATCCGGAAGCGGCAGATCGAAGCGCGCGTGCACGTAGGGCAGGCCCGTGAGCGAGGCCGCGCCGAGGGTGGTGCCGTGGTAGCCGCGCGTGCGCGCGATCAGCTTCTTCTTGGCGGGCCGTCCGAGCAGATTGTTGTAGTGCCAGATCAGCTTGATCTGCGAGTCGTTGGCTTCGGAGCCGGAGCTCGCGAAGAAGACGTGCGCGTTCGGCATGGGCGCGAGCCCGGCCAGCTTCGCGGCCAGTCGGATCGCGGGCTCGTTCGCCGCGCCGGCGAAGGCGTGGTAGTACGGCAACCGACGCGCCTGCTCCGCGATCGCGTCGGCGATCTCGTCGCGACCGTAGCCCGCGTTCACGCACCAGAGCCCCGCCATCGCGTCCAGATACCAGCGGCCGTTCGCGTCGCGCACGCGCGTGCCGCGGCCCTCGCAGATGACGAGCCCGGGGCTCGTCTCCTGGTCGGCGATCGAGGTGAACGGGTGCAGCCAGTTGCGGTCGAGGTCGTGCAGCGATGCAGCCGTCATTTCGCTGCTATCATGCCACGCGCCGCCTCGAGGAGCCGATGAAGAACGTCGACCCAGCGCTCTGTGTCCGACTCGCACGCGAGTACGGAACGCCCTTCTACCTGTACGACGCCGGCGTGATCCGCGCGCGCATCGCGCAGCTGCGCGGATTCGACGTGATCCGCTACGCGCAGAAGGCCAGCTCGAACCTCCACCTGCTCCGGCTGATGCACGCCGAGGGCGTGCTCGTCGACGCCGTCTCGAACGGCGAGATCGAGCGCGCGCTGCGCGCCGGCTACTCCGGCAAGGGCGAGCCCGCCGGCGTCGTCTACACCGCGGACGTGATCGACGACGCGACACTGGACCGTGTGATCGCGCTCGACATCCCGGTGAACGCGGGCTCGACCGACATGCTCGAGCTGGTGGGCCGCCGCAAGCCCGGCCACCGCGTCTGGCTGCGCGTGAATCCGGGCTTCGGGCACGGCCACAGCCGCAAGACGAACACCGGCGGGCCGTGGAGCAAGCACGGAATCTGGCACGAGTATCTGGACGAGGCGCTGCGCGCGGTCGAGAAGCACCGCCTCGATCTGGTCGGTCTGCACATGCACATCGGCTCGGGCTCCGACTTCGAGCACCTCGGCCACGTCTGCGATGCGATGGTGGCGCAGGTGCGTGCCCTCGGCCTCGACCTGCGCGCGATCTCGGGCGGCGGCGGGCTGCCGATTCCGTACAAGCCCGACCAGAAGCCGTTCGACACGGTCGCGCTGCACCGGCTCTGGGACGACGCGCGCCGGAAGGTCGAGGCCGGCGTGGGACATCCGGTTTCGCTCGAAATCGAGCCGGGCCGGTTCCTGGTCGCAGAATCCGGCGTGCTGGTCGCACAGGTACGTGCGAGCAAGCGAGTAGGCTCGACGCGCTTCGTGATCGTCGACGCGGGCTTCGACAACCTGATCCGGCCCGCGATGTACGGCAGCTACCACGCGATCTCGGTCCTGCGCGCCGATGGAACGCTCGCCGGCGGCGCGACCGAGCCCAGCGTGGTCGCCGGGCCGCTGTGCGAGTCGGGCGACGTGTTCACGCAGGAAGAGGGCGGTGTCGTCGTGCCGCGCGAGCTGCCGACGGTTTCGGTAGGCGACTTCGTGGTCCTGCACGACGCCGGCGCGTACGGCTCGTCGCAGGCGAGCAACTACAACACGAGGCCGCTCGCACCGGAGATCCTGCTCGAGAACGGCTTCGTGCGGCTGATCCGCCGCCGCCAGAGCGTGGACGAGCTGCTCGACCTCGAGGA
>CAZMKX010000406.1:0-4216 GCA_964566375.1 uncultured Myxococcales bacterium | reverse complement strand
CGATTCGCGAGGGCGCGCTGACGCGCCTGCGGCCCGTGCTGATGACCGCGCTCGTGGCGTCGCTCGGCTTCGTGCCGATGGCGCTCGCGAGCGGGACCGGAGCAGAGGTGCAACGGCCGCTCGCGACCGTGGTGATCGGCGGCCTCGTGACGAGCACCGCGCTGACGCTCCTCGTGTTGCCCGCGCTGTACCGCCTGTTCACGCCGGACCGCCGGCGGCGAGCGTCGGAGCCGCAGTCGAGAGCCGAGGAGGCGCTCCCGTGAGCCACTCTGAGCACGACGGATTCGACGGCCCCTGGTGGCGCTACCCGCTGCTGCGCAACGGCCTCGTCGCGGGCGCGCTGGCCGCGATCGGATTCGTCCTCGAGTCGCGCGACCTGCTGGTCCCATGGGGGCCGCGCGCGCTCTACCTGATCGCAATGCCGCTCGCCGGCTACCACTGGGCGCGCGAGGCAGTCGAGGAACTCGTGCGCGAGCGCGCGGTGGGGATCGATCTCCTCATGCTGGCCGCAATGGTGGGCGCCTCGCTGCTCGGCCTTTTGAACGAGGCCGCGGCGCTCGCGGTGCTCTACGCGGTCGCCGAGGGACTGGAGGACTACACCTACGCGCGTACCCGCTCCGCCATCCGCGGCCTGCTCTCGCTCGCGCCCAAGACCGCGCGCGTGCTCCGAGGACAGACGGAGTCGGAGATCCCCGCCGAGTCCCTCGCGGTCGGCGATCGCTTCCTCATCCGCCCCGGCGAGTCCTTTGCGACCGACGGGGTGATCCGCGTCGGCCGCTCGACGGTCGACGAGTCCGCGGTGACGGGCGAATCCGTCCCGGTCGAGAAGGAGACGGGGGATCCGGTGTACGCGGGCACCTTGAACCAGCTCGGGGCGATCGAGGTGGAGGCGACGGCAGCCTTCGTCGACAACACGCTCTCCAAGGTGATCCACCTCGTCGAGATGGCGCAGACCGAGAAGGGCAGGGCGCAGCAGTGGGTCGAGCGCTTCGGCCGACGCTACAGCCCGGTGGTCCTCGCGGCCTCGGCCGCGCTCCTCGTGGTGCCGCTTCTGTTCTCGGTCCCGTTCGCAGAGTGGGCGCGTCGCGCCGTCGTGTTGCTCGTCGCCGCGGCGCCCTGCGCGCTCGTCATCTCGACGCCGATCGCGATGGCGGCTGGCATCGCGAGGGCGGGTCGGCGCGGCATCCTGGTGAAGGGCGGCGCTCATCTCGAGCACCTCGCGCGGATTCAGATCGTGGCCTTCGACAAGACAGGGACGCTCACCGAAGGTCGGCCGCGGGTCACCGATGCGATCGCGCTCGGCACCGACCTCGAGCGCCTCTTGGCGATCGCGGCCGGGCTCGAGCGCTTCTCCGAGCATCCGCTGGCCCGCGCCATCGTCGACGAGGCAGCGGAGCGCGGGGTCGAGCCGCTCGAGGCCACGGGCTCGAAGGCCCTGGCGGGCGCGGGCACCGAGGCGATCGTGATGGGGGCGACCTGGTACGCGGGGAGCCCAGCGCTCTTCCGGACGCGCGACCACGACCTCGCGGAGCACGAGCCCCTGATCTCTCGGCTCGAGGCGGAGGGCAAAACGACGGTCCTCGTCGGTACGGATCGCGTGATCGCGGGCGTCATCGCGCTTCGCGACACGCTACGGCCCACGGCAGCCGAGGCGGTGCGCCAGCTGCGCGCGGCAGGCCTCCACGTGGCGATGCTCACGGGCGACAATCCGCGGACCGCGAGCGCCGTGGCGGCGCTCGTCGGCATCGACGACGTGCAGGCATCGCTCAAGCCCGACGACAAGCTCCGCGCGGTCGCCGCTTACGAGGAGCGCGCACCGGGCGCCGTGCTCATGGTGGGCGACGGCGTGAACGACGCCCCAGCGCTCGCGGCCGCGAGCTGCGGCGTCGCGATGGGAGCGATCGGTTCCGATGCGGCGATCGAAGCCGCCGACGTCGCGCTCATGGCGAGCGATCTGACAAAGGTGCCCGAAGCGCTCTCGCTCGCCCGACAGGTACGCGGCGTGAGCCGCCAGAACGTCGTGTTCTCGATCGCGCTGCTCGTGGTCTTGATTCCGGCCGCGCTCTTCGACGTCCTCGGCGTCGCGGCCGCGGTCGTGGCCCACGAGGTCGGCGAGCTCGTCGCGGTGGCGAACGGCTTGCGTGCGGGGCGTGCCTGATGTCACGAGGCGAAGCGCCTCGTAGGAAAGGGGTAGAGAGATGAAGATCCGAAGCACAGCGCTGCTGATGCTCCTCGGAGCTCTCGCATTGCCGGCCCTCGCACAGCAGGAGAACGCACCGACGCTGAGGGGGAATCCCTACCGCGACGTCGGGGGGGGCGTGCGTCTACGGACGCAATGGTGAGCTGGTGCACGCGCCGAAGGGCGCGCGCTGCCCGAGCCGTGAAGAGGCGCCTGGCGCAAGTGCGCCCGATCTGTCGGAGCAGCTCGCTGGTCTCCCGCCTGCGTTCCGCTCGGAGGCGATTGCATTGGTGGCAAGTCACGATCACGTCGCCGATCACCTCGTCGAGCCGCGACGGGCGGTCGCAGCAAACGACAAGACGAAGGCACTGGAGATCTCCGACCAGGTCGCTAAGGAGCTAGTCGAACATCTGGCGCGGGAGCAAGCGCTCTTCGACAAGCTCGCCGCGGAGCATCGCGAGCACTGACCATCCGAAGGACGGTGCGGCCGGGAACTACGCGTCCAGGAGCGCCTGAAGGTCTGCGGGAATTTTCATCGGCGTGAAAATCCCAACGTTTGCACCGCCGGTGTTGCCGCGTGGCGCGCGGTCCGTCCAAGAGCCTGGCGCCGCGAGCAGGATGCGAGGGATCTGACCAAGGGTCTCGCGCACGTCCCTACGTCGCAAAGCGAGGCTCACCATCAGCACATGGACGCGCAGGTGCGGCCACGCGTTCGCCTGGCTCAGGATGTGAGCCCGCTCGAGATCCGTCCACCCTCTCGCGCGCTCGCCGTCGCGCTCCGCGGAGCACGACAGCTCGAGCTCGCGAAGGAAGGCCGAGCGTACCGCGGCTTTCACGCTCGCCTGCTCGAACCCGAAGAGATGAAAGCCGCACCGCCGAGGAGCATCGCCCGGTCATGGTGCCCGATCGGTAGTGACCGTGCCCGGAACGGGGCGAGCGCCGCCTACGCGGACCCGAGGATCTCCGGGTGGCGCTCGCGAATGGAGTGGAAGCCACCGTCTCGCGTCCACACGACGTGGTCGAGAACGACGATTCCGAGAATGCGCCCCGCCTCGCCGAGTCGGCGCGTCACCTCGAGATCCTCGGGGCTCGGCGAGGGATCGCCGCTCGGGTGGTTGTGGCCGATGAGAAGCGCGCACGCACCGACGGCGATCGCGGGCTGGAAGACCTCGCGCGGATGCACGAGCGAAGCGGTCGCGGTTCCGATCGAGACGATCGCGTCCGCGATCGCGCGGTGTCGGCCGTCGAGGTAGAGCGCGATGAAGTGCTCGCGTGCGTCGTCGTGGATGCGCCGCCGGAAGTACCGCGCGGCCTCCGCCGGGCTCGCGATCTTCTCCGGCACCCGCCGCCGCGCACCGACGTAGCGAATCGCGACCTCTCGAATCATGTGAACCGTTTCCGTGCTCGACATCGCTCCCTGCCTCCGTGTTAGGGCCCGTTCCGGGCCGGCTCTCTCACGAGCCCGGGAGAGCCGGCCGGACGGGCCGGAGGCCGCACCCGCCTGGAGCCAGGCGACGAGGCAGAGCACGTGAACGGAGGCTTTGCGGAGGGCGCGGGATTTGCCGAAGGCGCCGCCGCGCAGGGCGAGCGTGCGGACGACATGAGGGGGCAGGGGCTGGGTGAGCGGGAAGCGGTGAACTCGAGAAGGGGGAAGCAGCGCCGTCAGTGCGCGTCCGGATCTGGTGGAACGAACCGAGGGCTCGCCGGCGCCCGTAAGCCTTGAGCGCGCAGACGCCCATCAAGACGCGTGAGGGCTTGCGCGCGGCGTCCGCGCCGCGGCCTACGCGATCACCTCGCGCTGCGCGTTCTCGCCGAGGAAGCCCTGGGCGCGGATGTTGCGGAACCACACGCGCGCGAACGACGCGAGCTCCGCGCGGCGCTTCGCGTAGACGCCCGTGCGCCGGCCAGCGTCGTCGTAGGCGTAGACCTCGTCGTGAGCGCCCACGTAGTCGTTGCGGAACGAGATCGGCTCGGCACCGAGCGCGTGGAACTCGAACACGATCTCGGGGTCGTGCATCACGTCGCCGTTCTGGACGC
>CAZMKX010000405.1:0-4221 GCA_964566375.1 uncultured Myxococcales bacterium | reverse complement strand
GGCACGCGCGCAGTCTTCCGGGCGAGGCCGGCCGGGTCAAGGCTATCCTCGCGCGATGACCGCCGCCGACCTTCCGTTCGCGATTCCGGAGCACGAGCTCGCGTTCTCGTTCGCGCGCAGCTCCGGACCGGGCGGCCAGAACGTGAACAAGACCGAGACGAAGGCGACGCTGCGCTGGGACGTCGCGCACACGACCTCGCTTCCCGCCGACGTGCGCGCGCGCTTCGTGCGCGCCTACGCGACGCGAATCACCAACGACGGCGAGCTCGTGCTCAGCTCGCAACGCAATCGCGACCGGCTGCGCAACGTCGACGACTGCCTCGAGAAGCTGGCCGAGATGCTGCGCGCGGTCGCGACGGCGCGGCGCAAGCGCCGTCCCACGCGCCCGGGCAAGGGCGCCGTGGAGCGGCGCATCTCCGAGAAGAAGCACCGCGGGGGCGCGAAGCGCGAGCGCCGCAAGCCCGTCGCGGACTAGCGCGTCACCCGCCCGCAGCGAGGGAGCGCAGCTCGACGGGGTGGCGCCGGACCAGCGCGTCGAGCGCGAACACGTGATCGTCGTCGGCGCGCATCTCGCGCAGCGAGCGCGCGAGCTCGAACACGTACTCGGCGTTCGTTCCGCTCGGACCGCAGGCCTGCGCGACCTGCGCGGCGATCACCTCGAGGGACGCCGGGCCGAGATAGTTCGGATTGGCCGGGGTCGCGATGTAGACGAGGCCCTGCGCGTCCGAGCCGTCGGCGAAGTGCAGATCGAGCGCGTGACGGTCGTAGCCTCCGCGCTCGCGGTGATCGAGGCCCGCCAGGACGGCGGCGACGTCCGCTTCGGGCACGCGATAGGCGACGCCGAAGCAGCGCGCCTGCTCGTCCGGAAGGAGCGTGACGACGCGGCCGGGCGCACCCGGAACTCCGCGGTGATCGGTCGAGCCCTGCCAGAAGCGCCGCGCGAAGCCGCCGATCCAGGCCGTGCGCCGCTCCGCGAACGCGAACGCGGGCCGCCAGACCAGCGACCCGTATCCGAAAACCCAGAGCGCGCTTTGCATGACTCCTGCCTGTTCCCGAGAGAGGCGCGCGAAGACTAGGCCAGCGATGCGCGCCATCAAGCGGCCGCCCCTCGGGCCGAAAAGCCCATGGGTAGACAGGATTTCGGACGGCCGCCGGAAACCTGTAGGGCGAGAGGGGAGGGCGCGGTGCGGATCGAGAAGCTCGCGACTCGGATCGCCGCGGCACCGCGCGGCGTGGGGATCGCGCTCGTCCTGCTCACGGCCGTGGTCTCACCGGGATTCATCCGCGCGATACCGGACGACGGCGCGCTCCGCCCGTCCCCGGATCACGGCGGCGCGTTCGCTTCCCGCCCGATCGCGGTCTTCGCGCTCGGCTGCGCCGAGGGCGTCTTCACGCCTGCCTGCCTTCGCTTCGTGGCGCGTGTGACCGAAGCGCTCGAGGCCGACTCCCGGATCGCAGGCGAGGTCCGGTCGCTGACACGCACGCGTGTCGTCACGAACGATCGCGGAAGCCTGGGCCTCGAGTCGCTCGTCGCCCGGATCCCGACGACGGACCAGGGAATGCGCGCGCTGCGCGCCCGCCTCGTCGGCGATCCCGCGCAGGCACGGCTCTTTCTCGGCACGGGGGAGCGTGAGACGCGCATCTATGCGGAGCTCGATCCACAGCTGAGCTCCGAGCGCGCGCACGCGCTCGCGGAATCTCTTCGACAGCGCTTCGAACGCGCTCCGGGCCTTCTGCTCAGCGCGAGGTCGCTGGGCGAGGGTGCCTCCGCCGGCGGCCACTCCTTCTCGCTCGCGTGGGTGCTCGCTCTCGCGGCGCTCTCCGTCGTCCTTGCACCGGGCAGCTGGCGGACGAGCGCGGTCGCCGCGACCGCTGCGCTGGCGTTCGCCGTCTTCGCTCACGGCCTCCTTCGCCTGCTCGGCGAGCCGGAACGTTTGCTCGGAGGCCTGCTGCCCGCGCTGCTCTGCTCGAGCGCGTTCGCGACGAGCTACGCGCTCGTGCAGCGCGCGCGCGAAGCGCGGGGAAGCGATCCGGACGTCGCCGCGGGGATCGCCGAGGCGCTTGCCGAGCTCGGCCCCGCCTTTGCGGTCGCCGCCGTCATGACCGTGACCGGCGCCGCGAGCTGCCTCGCGCTCTCGCCCGACGTTCCGCTCGCGCGCGGCCTCTGCGCGGCTGCGGGTCTGGCGGCAGCGCTGGTGGTGTATCCGCTGGGAGTCACGATCGCCGCCTTGCGCGTGTGGCCGCTTTCGAGCGCGTCTGCCGCGGGCGAGCTGTCGTCGTCGCTCCGAGCGCGGATCGAGCGCGGGCTCGCGCGTCCCCACGTCGTCGCCTGCGGAGCGGCCCTGTCGGCCGCGCTCGTCTCGTGGGGCGCGATCGCATTCGCGCCGGCAGCCGACGCGCTGCGCGTTCGGACGATCGTGCTCGACTCGGGCACGCGTTCCGGCGCGCTGGATCCGGCCTTTCTCGAACGCGTGCAGGCGTTCCAGCGCAGCGCCGAGCGCGAGCGTGGTGTCGTCGCGTCGACTTCGTGGGTCGACACGATCGTGGCACCGGCCTACCGGGCGCTCCACGACGGCGACCCGGCGTTCGCCACCGTCCCTCCCACGCGCTCCGACGTCGAGAGCGCGTTGCGCCCCTGGCTCCGGGACGAGCGCCGCACGGTCTCCCGCCAGATCGACGCCGAGCGCCGCCGCGTCGCGGTCGAGCTCGTCGAGGCGCCCGGCGAGCTCGCTCCCCTGGCATTGCGCACTCGCCCGCTGGCGGGTGTTCTTCTGTCACTGCTCGGTGTCGCGGGGCTCGGCGCGCTCGCGCTCGGGAGCGCTCGCGGGGGTGTGCTCTGCGCGCTGCCGGGCGCGATCGCGGCGCCCGGGTTCCTGGTCCTTGCCCGGATGATCGACCCCGTCGGCCCGGTCGGGGCTGCGGCGCTGGCGCCGCTCACCGTAGGCGTGACTGCGGCGTTTGCCCTGCTGATCGCCGTGCGCGTGCGTTCGCTGCTCCGCGTCCGCGCGGAACCCGCATTCGCCGTCGCGCGCTCCATGCGCGAATCGGCGAGCACGATCGCGAGCGCCGCGCTGGCCGGCTCGGCGTTCGTGGCCATCGGCGGCATCGCGGTCGACGCTTCTCCGACGCTGATCGCGATCTGCGGCCTCTTCGCTCCCCTGGGCGCCGCCGCCACGCTGTCGACGCTGCCCGCAGCTCTCCGCCGAAGCGCCGTTCGTGCCTTCGGCCGCGACGAGCGGGAGCGCGAGGCCGTGCAGGCTGCGAAGCGCTGAGGGACAACGGCCTCGACATCTCCGAGCCCGTAACGCGAACCCTCGGATCGAGACGCATTGCTGTGTATCGGGCTGCGCGGAAATCTGACGTTCGGGTGACGAACGTCACCGTTTCGATCGGGGGCTTCGCCATATTCGCAGGAGGTCGGCACCCCGGAGGGCAATCAAATGCGAATCCTCTCGCGGCTTCCCAACGGGCGTGGAACGGCGCCGTACCTCGTCGGTGCGCCGACTCGCGCGCGTCGGCCCTGGCCCGCGCTCGAGCGATCGCCCGAGCGCGAGGAACAGCCCGACGGCATCGCGCCGGCTCGCGGCATCGCGATCGCGATCGGCGCGGGCGTGCTGTGCTGGGTCGCGCTGATCAGTCAGCTCGCGCGGGTCTGACCGGCCGGACAGACGCTACACGCGCGCGCGTCGCGCGCTGATTCGTCACTCGCGTCCAGCAGTGCTGAATTCTTCCGCTCCGAGTGAATTGCGTGCGAGCGTCAGCGCAGTTCGAGGTACGCGCGCTTCGCGTAGCGACCCGCGACCCGCGAGAACAGGTCGAGCGGCCGCATCTGCCAGCCGTACTTCGCGAGCAGGCACGCGTTGGCGCGCGCGATCTCCTCGCGACCCGTGACGATCCGCCCCTCGACGTCCTGCCAAGGCCCGTGGACCTTTCCACGCGCATCGCAGGCGGCCACCCGCGCGCGGGCCGAGTTCCGCAGCCGCTTCACCTTGCCCGAGTCGCCCGCGGTGAACACCCACAGGCGCGGGCCATCCGCGGCGAACCAGACGGGCGTCTCGACCGCGCGTCCGTCGCGACGAAAGGTCGCCAGGCTCAGGTAGCTCTCGCCCTCCAGCATCGAGCCAGTCTAGAGCGAGGCGAGGGCGGCGTCGCGCGCTATTCTCGGCCGCCGCTCGGGAGGACCGCGTTGTACACGCCGCGAGAGCTCGCCGAATACGCCGC
>CAZMKX010000404.1:0-4224 GCA_964566375.1 uncultured Myxococcales bacterium | reverse complement strand
ATCTACAACAAGGCGATCGCTCTCGGCGGCAAGGACGAGGGCAAGCCCGGCCCGCGCGGAGGCAACTTCTACGCGGGCTACTTCCGCGACCTCGACGGAAACAAGCTGAACGCCTTCTTCATGGGCTGAGCGACACGCCGCGCCGCGCCGCGACGCACGCAGCGGCGTCGCGGCGCGCTTGCAGCCCCCTCGAGGACGCATCGCGGTGCGGATTCGCGCGCTCGGACGGGCTCGCGCCGGCTCTCGCGCGGGTCTAGCATCGGCGGGCGAGGGGCCTGAACGCCCGAGGGAGTTGCGGGATGCTTGCGCGCTGGCTGGTCGTGCTCTCCATTCTCGTCCCGCCGGGGCTGGCGCGCGCGGCGCTCCTCGAGGGCGTCGTCCGCGACGCTTCGGGAAAGGCCGTCGCGGGCGCCCTCGTGACGCTCTACGACGGCTCGATGGGATACGCCGAAACGGTGTACAGCGACCCGAAGGGCGCCTTCCGGCTGCAGACGGCGCAGACCGGTGCGGCCGTTCTCCGCGTTCGCGCGCCCGGGCATCCGGACGACCAGCGCGCCCTCACGCTCGCGGCCGACACGCACGAGCAGATCACGATCCCGCTCGGAGCCTTCGCGACCCGCGAGGCCGAGTCCGACAGCCTGACGGCGAGCGCGCACGTCGCGAAGATCCTGGCGCGGCTTCCCGACGACGACACGCGCAAGCGCTTCGAGGTGCAGTGCGTCACCTGCCACATGCAGGGCGCGCCGTACAACCGCGGACCGCGCGACGCCGCCGCGTGGCGCGCCGTCGTCCAGCGAATGCACCGCCAGTACGTCGGCGTGAACAACCCCGAGCTCGAGGAGATCTACGTCCGAGCGCTCACCGAGGGAAACGACGGCAAGCCCGTGAACGCCCGGCCCGCGCAGCCGCTCAGCGCGGAGGCGCAGCGCGCGCGCGTGATCCAGTATCCGCTCGGCGAACAGGTCCTGGTTCCCCACGACTCACTGATCGCTCCCGACGGTCTCGCGTACACGATCGACCAGGGCAGTGACACGATCTTCGTGACCGATCTTCGAAAGTCGACGACGAAAGCCATCGCGATGCCGAAGAACGGCCACCGGCCCGGCGGAAAGTTCGCGGAGCTCGGCCTGCCGCTCGTGCCCTCGATCACGACGAGCTACCACGGGCCGCACGGAATCCTGCCCGGCCCCGACGGGAGGCTCTACCTGCTGTCGGCCTCCGCGTGCGAGGTCGCGGCGTACGATCCGCGCACGGGCGCTTTCGAGTTCTTCCCCACGGGCGGGAAGGGCCTCTACCCGCACACCGGCCGCTTCGACGCCGACGGCGTGCTCTGGTACACGCTGGCGTTCTCGAATCAGGTCGCGCGCCTGGACCCGAAGACGAAGACCACCGAGCTCGTCGACCTGCCGGCCGAGGGCAAGCGCGCCGCCTGGGAGCCGCCGATCCTGTACGGGCTGGACGTGAACCCGACCGACGGCAGCGTCTGGTACTCGAAGCTGTACGCGGACCGGATCGGCCGCATCGACGCGAAGACCCGCGAGGTCCGCGAGTTCGACGTGCCGCTGGTCGGCCCGCGGCGCATGCGTTTCTCGAAGGACGGCATGCTCTGGATCCCCGCATTCGGCGACGGCACGCTGGTTCGGCTCGACCCGCGCACGATGGAGTACACGTCCTTCCCGTTGCCGAAGCTCTCGCCCGAGGACGTCGAGATGCCCTACGCGGTGGCCGTCGAGCCGCGGACGCAGGACGTCTGGGTCACCTCGAACATGAGCGATCGCGCGTTCCGCTTCCTGGCCCGGGAGCGACGCTTCGTGGTGTACCCGATGCCCTCGCGCTTCACGTACACGCGCGACATCTCGTTCACGAAGGACGGCTGGGCCTGCTCCGTGGAGAGCAACTTCCCCGTCAACACGACCGAGCACGGCGACAAGCTGCTCTGCGTCGACCCGGGGGACGCCCCGAGGACCTGAGCGCGCGCGGCCCGGCCGCGAACGGGCTACGCTCGCGGCGTCGAATCGCCGGCGCGGGTGAACATCGGGATGGAATCGGGGAGCGAGGTCGGGAGCGGCCCGGCCGTCAAGGTCGCGACGGTGATGTTCGTCGACCTCAAGGGCTTCACCGCGCTCTCGCAGGAGGTCGGGCCCGAAACGGCGTATTTCGCGGTCGGCGGCTGCATGAGCCTGATCGAGGGCGTGGCGCGACTCCACGGCGCCGCGATCGACCGCTACCTGGGCGACTGCGTGATGGCGGTGTTCGGCCACCCCGTTCCCCTGCCCGACCCCGCCCACGCCGCGCTCGCGGCCGCGCTCGAGATGCGCCGCCGCGTACGGGACTACAACGAAGGGCTGCCGTTCGGGACCGCGCTCGAGATCGTGATCGGCGTGAACACCGGTCGCATGGTGGCGGGCGACGTGCGGGGCAAGGTCGTGCGGGAATTCCACGTTCTCGGCGACGCCGTGAACGTCTCGGCGCGGATCAAGGCGCGCGCAGGTCTCGGCCGGATCCTGGTCGGCGGCAGCACGCGCGCGGCCGCGGCCGAACGCTTCGACTTCGCGCCTCTCGGCTCCATGCCGCTCAAGGGAAAGCGCGAGGCGGTGGAGATCTTCGAGCTGCTCGGCTCGCGCGAGGCGCGCTGGCGCCACACGCTCGGCCCGCGAGGCGTGCTCGAGACGCCGTTCGTCGGTCGTCTCGAGGAGCTCGCGAGCCTGCGCGCCGCGCTGGCCGAGCTGGCGGCGGCGCGCGGCGGCGCGATCGCATTGCTCGGCGAGGATGGCATCGGAAAGTCACGCCTGCTCGCGGCCGCGACCGATGGCCTCACCGGCGTGGCGGTCGTGGAGATCGGCGGAAGTGCGCCCGGCGACGCCGCGACGCGACCCGCCTTCGAGGAGCTCGACGCGGCGCTCCGCGCGCTCGACCCCGCCCTGCACGGCGCGGCGGGCGCGACGCCGACGACCGACGACGGTCTCGCAGCGCTCGAGCGTCAGGCGCTCGCCGGGCCCGTGCTTCTCGCCGTGGAGGACGCGAGCCGGCTCGACGACGCGTCCGTCGCCGCGCTGCCCCGGGTTCTCGCGCTCGCCGAGCGCCTTCCGATCCTGGTGGTCGTGCTCGCGCGGACGCCGCTCTCCGCCGCGCTCGCACGAGCGCTCGATCCCTCCGCGCGCGCAGACGCCTCCGTGCTGCGCGAGCTGCGCCTCGGGCCGCTGCCCGCGGAGCCGGCCCGCGCGCTGATCGCCGCCATCGCAGGCGAGGCGACGCACGTCCCCCTCGTCGAGGCGCGTGGCGCCGGAAATCCGCGCCAGCTGATCCTCGCCGCGCACCTCGAGCCCGCGCTCCGCTCCGAGCAGGAGCGCCGGCGTGGTGGCGAGCCGCAGGACACCGAGCGGCGTCGCTCGACGATCCTGTTCGCCGATCTCACCGGGTTCACCGCGATGACGGAGCAGCTCGGCGCGGAGCGCGCCTACCCGATCGTGGTCGGCTGCCTGCGCATGCTCGACGAGATCGCGACCCGGCACGGCGGCACGGTCGAGAAGTACCTGGGCGACTGCGTGATGGCACTCTTCGGTGTCACCGAGGCGATGGAGGACGCGCCTCGCGCCGCGGTGAACGCCGCGATCGAGATGCGCCGCCGCGTGCGCGAGTACAACCGGCAGGTCGACGCGCCGGTGCCGCTCGACGTGCACTCCGGGATCAACGTCGGGCTCAGCATCGCCGGCGACGTGAGCGGGTCGTTGCTTCGCGAGTTCACGGTGATGGGGGACCCCGTCGACGTCGCCGACGCGCTGAAGGATCTGGCGCCGAGCGGGAGCATCTTCGTCGGCGGCGAGGTCCGCCGCTTCACCAGCGACGTCTTCGCGTACGAGCCGCGCGATCCGCTGCAGCTCAAGGGCACGCGCGACGCGGTTCCGGTCTTCGAGGTGATGACCGAGCACGAGCACATCCACCGCTCGCGCGTCGGCAGCGAGCGCCAGGTGTTCTCCGCGCTCGTCGGCCGCGACGCGGAGCTCGCGGCGCTGCGCGAGCGGGTCCGGGCGCTGAAGGACGGCGAAGGCGGCGTGATCAGCATCTGCGCCGAGGCGGGCCTGGGGAAGTCGCGCCTGCTCGCCGAGATCGAGCGCAGCCCCGACGCCGCCGGCGCGCGGTGGCTGCTCGGACGCTCGCTGGCCACGGGCCGCCGCCTCGGCTTCCACCCGTTCGCCGATCTCCTGCGCTCGCTCGCCGACATCG
>CAZMKX010000403.1:0-4244 GCA_964566375.1 uncultured Myxococcales bacterium | reverse complement strand
ATGATGCTCGCCGAGGAGCTCGACGCCGACTGGTCGCTCGTGCGCATGGAGCAGGCGCCTGCCGATCTCGCGTTCGCCAACGGGCCGCTGGCGCGCGCGTATCTGCGCGGCGACACGTCGATCCCCAAGCTGCTCGCGGGCCCGAGCGACTTCGCCGCGCGCAAGATCGCCGAGTTCATGTCGCTGCAGATCACCGGCGGAAGCCTGTCCGTGCGCGCGACGGGCGTGGACGGAATGCGCCGCACGGGCGCCGCGGCGCGCTGGATGCTCGTACAGGCCGCCGCCGCGACCTGGGGCGTCCCGGCCTCGGAGATCACGACCGCGAGCAGCCGGCTCTCCCACGCCGCGTCTGGTCGCTCGGCGAGCTACGGCGAGCTCGCCACCCGCGCGGCGGACTTCGATCCGCCGGGAGAGGTGCCGCTGAAGGCGCGAACCGGCTACACGATCGTCGGCACGTCGAAGCCGCGCTTCGACATCCCCGCGAAGGTGACGGGAAGCGCGGTCTACGGCGTCGACCTGCGGCTACCCGGAATGGTGTATGCCGCGGTGCGCTCGTGCCCCGTTTTCGGCGGGATTCCGGCGAAGTTCGACGCCGCGTCCGTTTCGGAACGACGGGGCGTGAAGAAGGTCGCGGAGATTCCGGGCGGCGTCGCGGTCGTCGCCGACAACTGGTGGCGCGCGAAGCAGGCGCTCGACGCGCTCGAAGTCTCCTGGAACGAGGGCGCCGGCGCCGAACACACCTCCGAGTCGATCTACGCGGGCATGGAGCAGGCGCTCGACAAAGGCGGTCTCGAGAAGGATTTCAGCTTCGGTGATGTCGACAAGGCGCTGCGCGGCGCGGTGCAAGTGGTCGAGCGCACGTATCGCGTGCCGTATCTCGCGCACGCCACGATGGAGCCGATGAGCTGCACCGTCCGACGCTCGGCTGACTCGCTCGAGATCTGGGGCGGATTCCAGGACGGCCTCGGCGCACGCGCGCACGCGGCGAAAGCTGCGGGTCTGCCGTTCGAGAAAGTCACGCTGCACCACACCGCGATGGGCGGCGGCTTCGGTCGGCGAGGCTCGACGCTGAACTACCTGGAGCAGGCGATCGCGATCGCCGGTCAGGTCGACGGCCCGGTGAACCTGATCTGGTCGCGCGAAGAGGACATGACGCAGGACAACTACCGCCAGGCGTCCGTCGCGCGCATGAAAGCGGGCCTCGACGCGAGCGGACGCCCGATCGCGTGGCTCGAGGAGTTCACCGAGAAGCACGATCCGGAGGACGCGACTTGGATCGCGTACGGCATCTCCGACCGAGCGGCGCGCTACGTGAACGGCACCGATCCGATCCCGTTCGGGCCATGGCGCAGCGTCGACAACAGCCACCACGGCTTCTTCATCGAGTCGTTCATGGACGAGCTCGCGTTCGAGGCCAAGCGAGACCCGTTCGAGTATCGCCGCGACCTGTTGGCCGACGCGCCCCGTCACCGGGCGGTGTTGGAAGCGGTCGCGAAGATGTCCGGCTGGGGCACGCCGCTGGCGAAGGGACGCGGGCGCGGGATCGCGCTCAAGGAGTCGTTCGACACGATCGTCGCGCAGGTGGCGGAGATCACCGTCGGCGACGACGGGCGCGCGCGTGTCGACCGCGTCTTCTGCGCGGCCGACCCGGGCGAGGTGGTCCACCCCGACGGCTTCGCGGCGCAGATCGAGGGCGGGATCATCTACGGGCTGACCGCCGCGCTCTACGGCGAGATCTCGATCGACCGGGGACGGGTCGTCGAGAAGAACTTCCCCGACTACCCGATGGTGCGTCTCGCGGACGCGCCGGCGATCGAGGTCCGGATCGTCGCCTCGGGCGCGAAGACCGGCGGCGCCGGGGAACCGGGCACGCCGCCGAGCGCCGCGGCGCTCGCGAACGCCGTCTTCGCCGCGACGGGGAAGCGCATCCGCTCGCTGCCGCTGCGCAAGCACGACCTGCGCGAGCCGGTCGAGGCGGAGCCGCGCCCGCTCGGCTGAAGCCCGGGTCTTCGACTACACCGGGAAGAGTCGCTCGCAGCCGGTGCCGGCCAGAACCGCGTCGACCGCACGTCGATCGTCGGCCGCGAGCGACGCGCGACCCGCGCGCAGCCACTCGAGGCACTTCCCCTGGTAGGGGAACGGCTGCATGACCCACGGCTGCCCGTCGATCGTGCACTCCACGCGCTCGGCGCCGCGCGCGAGCGCTTCGGCGTTCGCGAGCAGGAGCGGCGCGTACACCCGACCGACCTCCGCGAGCAGCGCGCGCAGCGTGTCCGGGATCGCGTCGCGCGCCACCCAGTGGTGTTCCTCGGGCTCGAGCCCGGAGAGCTCCTCCGCGATCTCGACCCAGGCCACCACGCGCGGCGCCACCTCGAGCGCAACCGCCGTCGGCGTCGGATCGAAGCCCGCGAGCTGCGTCAGCTGGCCGTAGAAGCCGAAGTCGGAGCTTCCGGGCCGCGCGCCCATGAGGAAGCGCGAGCGCTCCAGGTGCGAAGCGAGCAGGCGCAGCACGCGCCGGTAGCTCTCCTCGATCACGGGGCCCGTCGTCGCGTTGGAGCCGACGTAGCGCAGCCGCCCGATCTGGCGTTCGGCGACCATCCTTCCCATCTCGAGCGCCTGGCTCTCGGGGCCGTCCGTGCGGCGCCAGCGCGGCAGGATGGATGCGGCCTTCGCGATGTCGGGCTTGAACGCCCAGCGGTAGTGGAACATCGCCTTGGTGAGCCACTCGTCGGCGTAGTCCTCGAGCAATGCGTCGAGGAACGCGACGACGGGATCGGTGGGGATCACCGAACGCCCGGCATGGCTGGACTCGAGCTCGCGAATCAGCGGCGAGGAGTCGACGCGCGCTTCGAGCGCGCCGGACTTGCCGCGCACGATGAGCTGCGGAAGCAGCTCCACGCGCGGCTTCGGCAGATTGCGCGCCTCGAGCCCACCCGCCTGCACCCAGACGTGCGGGATCCGGCGATAGCGCAGCACCGCGCGCAGCTTGCGACTGTACGGCGAGCCGGGCGCGCCGACCATCTTCAGGATCTCCGAGCTCACGGTGATGCCTCCGTTTCGCCCGTCACAGGGCGGAAAGCAGTGCGCTGGCGAGCTGCTCGAACGCCGCTTTCGCACGCTCGCGGCCGAGCTTCTGATCCGTGCGCAGGCGGTCCCAGACTTCGAAGGACAGCGCGACGTCGAACGCGTCGACGAGCTCGGGCGCCGCACGGCGCAGCTCGGGCAGCCAGGCCACCAGGTTCGCGCGCAGCTCGCGCACGAACGCGGCGTGCTGGCGCGCGACGAACGCGGAGCGCCAGCGCTGCACGTTTCCCGAGCGCTTGTACGGCCCGACCTGCTCGAAGATGCGAATCCGCTGCTCGACCAGACCGTTCATGCGCTCGCCGATGCTTCCGTCGGAGCGCGGCTCGCGGAACAGCGGCTGCGCCTTCGCGCGCACGCGGCCGTCGATCTCGGCGAGCAGGCTGTCCATGTCGGAGAAGTGGCGGAAGACGGTGCGGATGCCGACCTGCGCGCGCTCGGCGACCTGCTGCGCGGTCGGCTGCAGCACCCCTTCGCCGACGAGCTCGAAGAGTGCCTCGACCATGGCCGCGCGGCTGCGCTGGCTGCGGCGTGCCCGGCCGTCGCTGGCCTCGCGCGGCGCCGTCACGCGAAGAGCCTTCCGCCGACCTTGCGCACGCGACAGTCCGCGAGCTCGGTGTCCAGACCGAGAAGCTCCCGGCCATCCGGAAGCGACGAGAGCAGTGACTCGACTCGCTCGCGACCCGCTTCCTTCGCGACACACTCGCGCAGCACGTCGGCGAGTCGCTGCAGCATCCACACGTGGTACGGAACGACCATGCGCCGCGCACGCAGTCCGCCGATCTCGAACTCGTGCGTGAGCGGTCCATCGCCCGTCTGGAGCGCCTCGAAGCCCGGCGTCGGCGTGAACGTCTTCCCCGGCAGCTCGCCGCCCGGCGCGTGCGCGCCGCTCGCGAGGTACGCACGAACCGAGAGGAGCGTGCTCTTCAGCACGGGCCACATCTCCGCGAAGAAGACCTCGAGCACCGGGATCAGCGTCGGCGCGATCCGGTCGCCGTCGAGCCAGGCGCCGCCGTCGCTCGTCGCAGGCCGGGCGACCAGCGTTCCGCCCGCGCCGATGGAGTAGAGCTTCTGCCCGTACGTGCGCGCGTTCAACGCGTTGGTGTGATTCGTGCGCTCGACCCACTCGCTCACCAGCGGAAAGCGCGTGCGCAGCGCGAAGC
>CAZMKX010000402.1:0-4246 GCA_964566375.1 uncultured Myxococcales bacterium | reverse complement strand
GGGTCTCGAACATCACGATCGACGACGTCTCGTACTTTCCGTCCGCGGGATTCTCGGGCCTCCCGTCGAGCGCGAGGTCCATCGACCAGTCACCGTCGGCGAACTCGCCGAGCCGGAACGTGGCGGTGCCGTCCTTCAGCTCGGGATCGAGAATCGCGACGCCCGCGTTGCGCGCGCTTCCCGGCACGTACTGCACGCCGGGCGGGAGCACGACGACGGCGCGCGCGTTCCGCACGCCCACGCCGTTCCCCCGCAGCGCGAGCTGATAGTGGATCGTGTCACCGACCAGCTGGCTCTCGAGCCGCTGACTGATTCCGCCCTGTCGCCGCGGCCGCAGCTGGACGCTGAAGTCGCTGCGCCAGAGCGAGCCGCCCTGCAGATCGACGAACTGCGAGAACTCACGGCCCGCGAACGCGTTGCTCTGCGCGGCCGCGCAGGGCATGGCGGCGTAGATCCCCGGCAGGGTCTGCACGTCCATCTGCACCACGTGCACGCCCGGACGCACGCCGGCGAAGTGGTAGTAGCCGTTCTGATCGGTGACGGAGAAGGTCCCGTCCTCGAGGAACACGCGCACGCCCGCGACACCTTTGCCCGAGTCGTCGTTGCTGCCGCACGCGCTCTCGGCGACGCGGCCGAGCACGTAGGCGTTGTTCGCGCCGAGGTCCTCCTCGATGCGCACGGTCGCGACCGCGTTCGCGGTGCGGGCTCCGCCGAGCCCTTCGGCGCGTGCCTTCGCGCGCGCCGGACCCGGCTCCGCGCTCGGCTCGACCTTCACGGTGAAGCGGATGTGCACGATGTCCGGCAGCGCGCTCGGGGCGAGCGTCCAGGTGAGCGTGCGGCCGTCCGAGCTCACGACCGGGTCGGGCGACTTGGCGTCGTCGATGCGCACGCTGCCTTCGCGGAAGCGGATGCCGCGCGGAAGCACGATCGTGACCTCGACGCCGAGGGGTGCGCCCGCCACGCCGGGGTTCTCCACGCGCGCGTCGTACTGGAAGTGCTCGCCGAGCGAGACCACGTCGCGGCTGGCCTGGAGCGAGATGAAGCCCGAGGTCGGTTGCGAGTCGATCGGCAGGTCGAGCGCGAACGTCGGCCCGGCGGGGACGTTGAAGACCGCCCCGCGCGAGCCGGGCGCGAGCGCGAACGGCGCGCCCGGCAGCGTCTGGAGCGTGGCGTCCTGCACGACGCTGGGGAAGGTGTAGTCGCCGGGTGGTGTCACCTGCAGGTGGTAGTTGCCCGGCTGCACGACCGGGAAGCGGTAGCCGCCCGGCCCGAAGTCGTAGGTCTGGCCGCCACCGTCCGTGACCGAGCCGCCGCTGGTCAGCGTCGCGGGGAAGGAGCTCACGCCGTCGTCGCCCAGGATGTTCGTCGCCGGAAGTCCGGTCGCCTCGTCGATCAGCGTGACCAGGGCGCCGTTCACACCGTCGCCGCTCGAGCTGTCGAAGACGCGGCTCTCGGGGTCGATCAGCGCCGACGCCGAGGAGGTGTCGGCTGCATTCACGGCGTCGGTGTAGCTGCCGCCGATCGTCTGGCCCGACGGCGTGGAGAGCACGCAGTCGTTCGCCGGCGCCGGTGGCGGCGAGGTCGGGACATAGCCGACGAAGACGCCCGTCGAGACACCCGTCTCGAAGAGCTGGAGCTGCTCGAGGTCTCCCACGCTCGAAGCGGTGAGATTGACCAGCACCGACTCGGCGAGCGCGGGATTCAGGTTGCGGTCGGCGTCGACGAGTCGCACGAAGACCGGCTCGCCCACGTGATAGGTCGGGGTGGAGACGAGCTCCACGCTCGCCAGGTTGATCGCGCCTCCCCCGTAGGCGACGGGCGGCGGAAGCGGAGAGAAGCCTGCACCGCTGAAGCAGGCGGTCGGCGTGACGGTGTACGTGGTCGAGCCTGCCGCTCCCGGCGCGTAGCGCATGAAGGTGAACGCCGAGCTCGTGCCGAGCACCGAAGTCGTGATGACCAGCGTGTTCGAGGGCCGGACGATTCCCGTGCTGGCCCCGATGTCGTAGGTCGCGTAGCCGGTGTTCGCGATCGGCGTTCCCGCGGGAGTCTGCGCCGCCGCGCCGAGCGGCAGGAGAAACGCGACGAGAAGCAGAAGCGCGAGCGCCTCGCGGAGCCGGCTGCGGCGGGAGAGTCCCGCCGCAGCCGGCTCGTTGAGGCACGACGTGCGAACCGCATCGCTGCGGTCCTGTGGGCTCCCGTTCCCGGCGCGCTGACGCAAGTCACCCGTCGCGTCGCCGTGACGGCGATCGCGCGGGCACTCGACGTGCCGCGTCACTCGGGGGAGGGGGCCCACCTGGATGACCAGCTCGGAGCTAGTCCACCGTCACTCGGAACGTGATGACGGCGGATGCGCCCGGAGCCAGACTCGGCAACGTGACGGTCACGGTGCCCGCCGCGAAGGAGCCGGCGTCTCCGTCGACCACGTTCGTCTGCGGCACGCCGCCCAGATCGATGCCCTGGCCGACTGCATACGTGTCGGGATTGAACGTGACGTCGCCCGAGAGCACGTCGTTGATGGTGAGCGCCGTGGCCGAAAGCGACGACGTCGCCGCATTGGTCACGGTGACCACGTACTCGACGACCGCACCCGGGATGTGGCGCGGGTTGACGCCCGCGTTGATCGGGTCGCTGATCAGCGTCTCGGTCTTGGCGATCGTGACGTCCGCGGACTGGACGAGGAACGCCCCGCTGTCCGAGAAGGCCGCGTCGCGAACCGCGTCGGTGTCGCCGGCGCCGTCGCCGAAGACCGTCTGCACGGTGGCCGCCACGTCGGCGCCGCCGTCCTGCGTGAGCGCGCCGCCACCGTTCGCCGTCGTCTCCCGCGCCGTCGCGGTGAGCGTGACGGCCGCGATGCCGCCGTTCGGCGTGCCGGCCGGGATCGCACCCACCAGCCAGACGCCGACCGCCAGGTCCTCGCCGAGCGAGTCGACGACGGTGGCGGTGTCGATGCCGGGCTCGAACGTGCCGAGGGTGCCCGCGTCGACGAAGGCCGTGATCGTGGTCGGGTCGAACGAGTCGAGACCGCCGAAGGGATCGGTCGCGTTGTTCGCGCCGCTCAGGTTGAAGTTCAGCGCGGCGTTGCTGGTGTTCGTCAGGGTGAACAGGATCGCCCCGTTCGAGTTCGGGGTCACGTTGACGTAGGTCACGGGGACCGCGGTCAACGTGAGATCGACCCGGCGATCGACGACGAAGTCGACCGCAGTGCTGGCCAGCGTCGGCTGAGCGACGGTGCCGACGGTGAAATCCACCGTCGCCGTGTTCGAGACGACGGTCCCGGCGGTGGTACCCGCCGCGGACGCGATTCCC
This sequence comes from uncultured Myxococcales bacterium, assembly GCA_964566375.1. Lineage (GTDB taxonomy): Bacteria > Myxococcota_A > UBA9160 > SZUA-336 > SZUA-336 > VGRW01. The sequence goes on along the minus strand of CAZMKX010000402.1, from coordinate 940 downwards.
GCCGTGCTCCACAAGAGCGCGGCGGCGGCGAGGGCAGTTGCCGCTCGCTTCAAGTCATGCCTCAACATTGCCTTCTCCTTGCAGTATTTCCAACTCAACTCAACTCGATGTGACACTGCTGCGCGTGTCCTGCGCTTCCGCCTTTTCAGGGGGGGAATCTTCTCGGGTCACTCCACGCGAGCGCGGAAAGTGACCGCGCGGCTCTCGCCCGGGGCGAGCGGCTTCTCGAACTGCCAGCGGACGTGCGTGAAGTCGGCCGCGACGGCCGCGCGCATCTGCCCATCCTCACCGCGGACCTTCAGGCTCTCCTTGGGCCCGTAGGTCTTTCCGCCGTCCACCGAAAAAGTGACCCGCGCGCCGTCGGTGGAAACCGATCCGTCGACGTACTCCATGTGCTCGGGGATCGGGTCGGTCACGACGACGTCGCCGGCCGGCTTGTCGCTGGTGTTGCGCGCCGAGAGCGTGTAGATCACGGCCTCGCCGGGCGGCACCTTCGTCGCGGGCACGCGCTTCACTTCCTCGCGTCCATCCGCGTTCTTCACGGTGACGTCGACCTCGGCCGTCGCCTTGATCTCGAGCGGCGGTGCCGACGCGACATCCGCGGCGCGCGAGCTCCACGCGGGGAGCAACAGGGTCAGAGTCAGTACCAGTGCGATTCTCATGGCGTTCCCTCCTAATCGATCGTGACTGCGAACGTGATGTTCTGGGGGAGAGACCCGCCGGCCACGTTCCCTAGCGCGACGGTGACTTGGTTCGCGGTGGTCCCGCCGACGTCGCCTGCGTCCGCGTCGGCGGCGTCGGTCAGCGGGTTTCCGTTCAGCGTGAGCGAGCCGGCGACGTAGGTCGTGAAGGCCGGGATCGCATCGGTGATCACGAGGTTGTCGATCGTTCCCGTGCCGTTCGGGGTGACGACGAGCGTGTAGACGATCGTGGCGCCGGG
>CAZMKX010000401.1:0-4248 GCA_964566375.1 uncultured Myxococcales bacterium | reverse complement strand
TCAAGGCGCGCATCGACGACGGCCGCAAGATCTGGAAGCTCTCGCCGATGGACCTGAAGTCGTACAGCCGCTGGTACGACTACTCGCGCGCGCGCGACGAGATGTTCGCCGCCACCGATCTCGACTACGCCCCTTGGTACGTCGCTCGCTCCGACGACAAGCGCCGCGCGCGTCTGAACGTCATCTCGCACTTCCTCAGCAAGATTCCGTACAAGAGCGCGCCGCGGGAGAAGGTGAAGCTTCCGCCGCGACAGAAACCCGGAGGCTACCGCGAGACCGACCACCCGTTCCGCTTCATCGAAGAGCGCTACTGAGGCGCGGGCGGCGACATCGAGTCGAGCAGCTCCTGCATCGGCAGCTGGCTCACCTTCACCCAGCCGGCTTGCGGCCGGTCGAGATCCGCGATCAGGAAGATCACGACCGAGAAGGCGAGCGCGAACACCGGCACCGACCGGGACCGCTGCGGGCTCGAGAGGCCAATCTGATACCCCGTCTCTCCCATCGCCAACGCCGTGAGCGCGAAGAGCACCGCCCAGATGACCGCGGGAACGCGGACACGCAGCCCCTCGTTCACGCGCTTGGCGTGCAGATCGATCATCTCGTTCAGCGTCTCGAGGTACAGCCCGTACACGATCGCGTTCGGATTCCGCGCCGCGAGCGCGGCCGCGGAGTCCCACAGGCGAGACTGCAGAGTCGCGGAGTGTTGAAGCGCGGATTCGAGCTTCCCGTTCTTCGTGGCCTCGAGGCGTGTCGCGGCGTACTCGCGCAGGAGCGTTCGCGCCAGTGATCGCTCCGGCTCCGGGAGCGTTGCCGCGCGCAGGTACGTCGTCCCGATGGCATTGACCTCGTCGAGCAGAATGGTCCGCCGAGCCTCGAGGCGCGAGGCGGCGAAGCCGAACGTGAACGCCAGCAGGAAGGCGAGCAGCGCCAACGATGCGTTCGCCATCGCTCCCACCGATGCCGCGCTCTCGTGCTCCGCGGACTCGGCGCGGCGCCGGCCAAGCCGGAAGCCGACTTCGATGGTGAGCAGGACGAGCGCGGCCGTGAGTGCGAAGAAGACCCAGAGGGGAAGGTAGTCGAGCGGTCCCTGCGCAGGCATCGTCACTCCGTAAGCGCGGAGAAGAGGGCGAGTCCGAGGATCGAGTGCACAGCCACTTCTTCCACGATGAGGACCGGCAGCCGCAGTGTCAACACGAGCCCGCCGCCAGGGACGAGATCCATGGGGCACTCCGCCGTCGCGGTGGGCGCGTTCGCGTGCTCCACGACGTTGCCGGAGGTCGCATTCAAGAAGCCTGCGACGCCCTCGCCGGTGAGCGACGCGAGCGATTCGGTGGCGTGACCCATCCACGCGGCGAGCGGAACGATCGCCAGCGCCGCGGACGCGAGGATCCGCAGCGGCTGCTCCGGCACCGGTGCTCGAGCGCAATCGCGCTCGGAACGAGGGGCAAAATCCGAGTCACTGTGACGCCTTCGCGCGCCCCTCGTTCGCCGTCCACTGCGCGGATGGGCTCGCGCTCGGGCATGATTGCAGGGGAGTGACGCGGAGGAAGCCTTGGAAACGAGCTCGATCGATCCGCTCGCCACCGCCTTGCGATTCGCCGCGGCGCTCGCCTTGGGTGTGCTGCTCGGACTCGAGCGCGAGCGCACCAGGACGCAATCGACCTTCGCCGGCGTGCGTACCTTCGGCCTGCTCGCGTTGGCGGGAGCTGTCGCCGCGTTTCTCGACGGCTCGCTCGGGCGCCCGTGGCTCGCGCTCGCGGTGTTCGCCGCGGTGGCCGCGCTGGTGGTGGTGTCCTACGCCGTGACTGCGCAGCGCGGCGAGCTGGGCGTGACGACCGAGGTCTCCGCGCTCCTCGCGTTCCTGCTCGGCTTCCTGTGCGTCTCCGGGCACGTCATGGCCGCGGCCGGGCTCGCCGTCGCGAGCGGCGCCGTGCTCGCGTTGAAGGACTGGCTGCACGGCCTCGCGGGAAAGATCGAGACCGCCGACGTGGAAGCGACGCTCAAGTTCGCGATCGTCAGCATCATCGTCCTGCCGCTCGTGCCCGACCAGAGCTACGGCCCCGCGCCGCTCGACGTGATCAATCCCTACAAGATCTGGCTCATGGTGGTGCTGATCTCCGGGCTGAACTTCGCGAGCTATCTGCTGGTGAAGATCCTCGGCACGGAGCACGGCATCGGGCTGACGGGTCTTCTCGGGGGCCTCGTTTCGAGCACCGCCGTCACGCTCGGGTTCTCGCAGCGCAGTCGTCAGGAGCCCGGGCGGGCCGCGCCGCTCGCGCTCGGCATCCTCGTCGCGTGGACGGTGATGTTCGTTCGCGTGGTCGTTCTGGTGGCAGCGGTGGACCGCGGGCTCGCGCCGCGGATCGGTCTGGCGATGGCGGCCTTCGGCGTGCCGAGCCTCGCGATCTGCTGGCTGCTCTGGCGTCGCCAGAAGTCCGCGGAGACCGCGTCGGTGAGCACCGGCGAGAACCCGTTCGAGCTCGGTGCGGCAATCCGCTTCGGATTCCTCTTCGGCGCGATCACGTTCGTCGCGAAGGCGGCGCAGGTGTATCTCGGCGACGCGGGCCTGTATCTCGCGGGTGCGATCGCGGGCCTCACCGACGTCGACGCGATCGCGCTTTCGATGGCACAGCTCTCTCTCAGCGACGCCGCCAGTGCCGATCCTGCCTCGCGCACGATCGTGATCGCGGTGGCGTCGAACACCGTATTCAAAGCCGGGATGGTGACGTTCCTCGCCGCTCCGTCGCTGCGGCGCGTGATCGTGCCCGCAGCCGGTGCGATCCTGGTCGCGGCGACGATCGCGGCGACGCTGATCTAGCGGGGCGTGCGTGTCGTGTCAGCGTCTCCGCGATGCCACCGTCTCGGACGGAAGCTCGCCGAAGAGCGCGCGGTACTCCGAGGCGAATCGGCCGAGCTCCCAGAATCCCCAGCGCATGGCGACGTCGGTGATGCGCACCGGCGTGGATTCCGCCGAGCGCAGCTCGCGATGAACGGCGTTCAGTCGCCGCAGCCGCAGATAGCGCGCGGGCGGTACTCCGAGCTGCTCGCGAAACGCATATTCGAGGGTTCGCTCGCCGACGCCCGCGAGCGAGCAGAGCGCGGCGAGCGAGAGCACCGCGTGCGGGTACGCGGCGAGGTACGCCTCGACGCGGTGAACCGCCCGTCGGCGTCGCGTCCATGCCTCCGGCCGCGCGTCCGCGTCGGGCGGGCGTCGCAACCGCGCGGCCAGGTGGGCGAGGTCCGACTCGAGCGAGCGCTGCGCCTCCGGCGAGAGCGGACCCGCGTCGAGGACGCCGAAGACGCGATCGCGCAGCGCGGCTCCGACCGCGCTCGCGCGGGAGGCGGCAAGCACTCGATTTCCGGTTGGGTGTGTCATAATGTCATTTCCCGCGAGCGCGATCTCCACTTGCTCAAGGCATTTTGCCTCGACTGCGAAGGACACCGATTCGAGTGGTGCCCGGGTGGCCAGCTCCCATTCCCGATCGACCTCGATCACCTCTCCGGGAGCGAGTGCGACGCCGCACCAGGTCGGGGCTGTCTCCGAGCTCACCAGAGAGAAGGCCACGTAGCGCCGCGAGCGCGCGCAGCGGACGCGGAGCGCGCAGCTCCAGCGTTCGTGCGACACGCCGACGGAGCCGTACAGCCGCTCGCGCAGCTCCGCGCGAAGGCTCCCAGCGCGGAGCTGCACGTACTCGCGCCCGCGCTCCGGCTGCGCGGCCGACAGCGCTGCAGTGTCATCGGTCGAGAAATCGGTGCTTCGCGGCGGGAGCGCTTGCGGAATTTGCATGGAGCCCGAGCGAGTCTACGGGCTATCCATCAGCTCCGCATCCGGATTCGCAGCGCGTGATGTCTGGCACGGTTGTTGAATCAGTCGCGCTGAGCTTCGAGCGGACGCACGGGGGGATTCTGGGATGATTCGCTGGATTCTCGCGCTGCCGATCGCGGTGGGAGCGCTCGTCGTCTTCGGAGCTGCGCCGCTCGCTGGCGCCGACGACGCGGCAGATGCCATCGATCTCACTCTGTACCGAAGCGGCGATACCTATCTCCGGCCGACGATCACGCTCGAGGGCGCGGCGTTCTCCGAGAGCAACGCGTATCAGGGCGAATCCCGCAGCTTCATCGGCGATCACGTGGGTTACTGGTACGAGTACGCGATCATCGGCGGGCTCGAGGGCGCCCTTTCGCTCGGCGACGCAGGTCTCCTCTTTGCGCGGGCCTCGGCGGTGGGTGCGGGCTCGCAGGGCCTGG
>CAZMKX010000400.1:0-4250 GCA_964566375.1 uncultured Myxococcales bacterium | reverse complement strand
CGGCTCGGTCCCGCGCGGCTCGCGCACTGCATGCGCTGGATCGGCCAGATCGAGAAGGCGCTCGACCTGATGGTCGCGCGCACGGAGGAGCGCATGCTCCACGGCGCGAAGCTGTCCGAGAAGCAGGGCATCCAGTGGAAGATCTCCGAGGCCGCCCTGGCGCTCTACCAGTGCAAGCTCATGGTCCTGCACTCCGCGTACCTGATCGAGGCGAAGATGCCGTTCCGCCAGGAGGTCTCGATGACGAAGTTCTTCGTCGCGAACACGCTCTGGAACGTGGTCGATGCGGCGATCCAGGTGCACGGCGCGCTCGGCTACTCGTCGGACACGCCCCTCGAGCAGATGCTGAAGAACGCGCGCTCGGCGCGACTGGTCGACGGCGCGGACGAAGTGCACCTTACGCAGATCGCGAAGCACGTGATCGACGCCTATCGGGGTGAAGGCTCGACGCGGCGCGCGACGGGACTGGGATTGCTGTTCTGAACGTCCTGTTCCTGCTCGAAGGTGCGCAGCTCGGAGGAGGCGAGGCGGACGTCCTGCGCCTGGCCGCGGAGCTGTGCGCGCGCGGCCATCGCGCCGTGATCGGCGCCTTCCACGCGCCGCTCCTCGACGAGGCGCGCGCGCGCGGATTCGCGGCCGTGCGCATCCCGCGCGGGCTGAACCTCCCCGGCGGCGTGCTCGCGATCGCGCGCGTCTGCCGCGAGCACGCGATCGATCTGATCAACGCGCACAGCCTGCGCATGACGCTGGTCGCGGGCCTGGCGCGCAAGCTGCGGCTCACGAAGACGCCGCTCATCTCGACCATCCACAACGTCGCCGATCGCCGGAACGACGCGCGCGCGCGCACGATCCTGGAGCGCTTTCCCGACGAGGTGATCTTCATCTCGCGCTACGAGCGCGACCGGCTCGCGGAGATCTGGGGCCATGCGGTCGGGCAGGTGATCTACTCGGGCGTAGAGCTGCCGCGACCCGGCGCGACCGAGGCGATCGACCTCGAGGCGAAGCACGGCGTTCCGCGCGAGGCGCGCGTGATCGGCTTCGTCGGGCGGCTCTCGCCCGAGAAGGCCGTCGGCGACGCGATCGCCGCGCTCGTGCGGCTGCCCGAGGACGTGTGGCTGTGCATCGTGGGCGACGGCCCGGAAGAGGGCGCGCTGCGCGCCGAGGCGCGCCGGCGCGGCGTGGAGCGGCGCGTCGTCTTCGCGGGCTTCAGCCGCGAGGTCGACCGCTACCTGGTCAGCTTCTCGGCGCTGGTGCTGCCCTCGCGTCGCGAGGCGCTGCCCGTGACGCTGCGCGAGGCGGGCGCGCTCTCGATTCCCGTGATCGCGGCCGACGTCGGCGGCGTGCGCGAGGTCGTCACTCCGCGCGAGACGGGCGTTCTCTACCCGACGGGCGACGTCGACGGCCTGGTGCGCGCGATCCGCGTGTTGCTCGACGATCCGTCGCGCGCGGCGGCGATGGGCTGCGCGGCGCGCCAGCGAATCGCACAGACGTTCGGCGTGAAGCGCTGGGTCGACGAGACCGAGGCGCTCTTCGCGCAGACCGCGGGATCCGACTAGGAGAAGCCCCATGGAATACAAGGAGATCCTCTACACCGTCGAGGATCGCGTTCTGACGATCACGCTGAATCGCCCGGAGAAGCTCAACGCCTTCACCGGCCGGATGATGTTCGAGGTCCTCGACGCGCTCGATCGCGCCGACGCGGACGACGACGTTCGCGCGGTCATCTTCACCGGCGCCGGCCGCGCGTTCTGCGCGGGCGCGGATCTCGGCGGCGGATCGGGCACGTTCGACTCGCGCGAGCGCTCCGCGGACGTTGGCATCGAGGGGCAGCGCGACGGCGGCGGCCGCGTGTCGCTGCGTCTGTACGAGTGCAAGAAGCCGCTGATCGCGGCGATCAACGGCCCGGCGGTCGGCGTCGGCGTGACGATGACCCTGCCGATGGACATCCGGCTCGCCTCGACCGAGGCGCGCTTCGGCTTCGTGTTCGCGCGCCGCGGCATCTGTCTGGAGGCGGCGTCGAGCTGGTTCCTGCCCCGCGTGGTGGGGGTTTCGCAGGCGCTCGAATGGGCCTACACGGGACGCGTGTTCCCGGCGAGCGAGGCCCACGCGGCCGGCCTCGTGCGCAGCCTGCATGCGCCCGAGGCGCTTCTGCCGGCCGCGCGCGAGATCGCGCGCGAGATCGCCGAGAACACCTCGGCGATCTCCGTCGCGGTCTCGCGCCAGCTGATCTGGAAGATGCTCGGCGCCGACCACCCGATGGAGGCGCACAAGGTCGATTCGCGCGCGATCAGCGCGCTCGGTCAGAGCGCCGACGCCCACGAGGGCGTGGGCGCGTTCCTCGCCAAGCGCAAGGCGGAGTTCCGCCAGAAGCCGAGCCAGGACATGCCGAAGTTCTATCCCTGGTGGCGCGAGCGGAAATTCGAGTGAGGCTTCGGCGGCTCGGCTTCGCCGCCATCCTGCTCGGGCTGCTCGGCGTCGTCTCGGCGGCGCTGCTCGAGGTCGGCGTCCGGATCGTCGCGCCGCAGGTCCTGCCGCAGGACGTGCCCGATCTCTGGGTGCCGGATCCGGCGCTCGTCTGGAAGCACGTCGCGAACGCGCGCATGGTCGCGAACACGGGCGAGCGCGACGTCGCGATCTGTACCGACGCCGAAGGCGACCGGATCGACTGCGACGCACCGGCGGCCGTGGACTGCGCTGCGCGAATCCTGGCGGTGGGCGACTCGTACGTCGAGGCGCTCGCGATCCCGTTCCGCGAGACGGTCTGGCACCGGCTCGACGCCGACACGAACGCGTGTACGAGCGTGGCGGGGGTGTCGGGCTACTACCTGAGTCAGTATCTCGCCAGCACCCGCTCGCGCCTCGCGGAGCCCGGCGCGGCCTTCGATCTGGTGATCCTCTCGCTCTACGTAGGCAACGACCTGACCGACGACGCCGAAAAGCTGCCGGCCGTTCAGGACGTGCAGCGCCGGCCGCTGAGGCTCTGGCCCGCCGAGCTCACGGCCAAAGGGCTCTACGACTGGTTCTACCCGTACAACGCCTGGCTCGAGTCGCACTCGCACGCCTACGTGGCGCTGCGCTTCGCGATCCGCCGCTTCCGCGATCCGGGAGACGTGGGCCTGTACGGCGTCCCGCGTGCGCTGCGGAAGTCGCAGCTCACGACGCCGTTCCTCGACGAGACCGCGCGCGGAGTGAAGCTCGTCGCCGAAGCCGCGCACGCGCGCGGCGCACGGGTCCTCGTCGTCGTCATCCCCGAGCGCAGCCAGGTCCTCGATCCCGACGGCGAGCGGCTCGCGCGCGGCCTGCCGCTCGTCGCCGACGACATCGACATGGATCTCACGACGCGCCTCCTGGTGCCGCGCCTCGCAGCGATCCCGGAGGTCGACGCCGTCGTGGACTTGCTCCCGATCCTGCGCGCATCGCCCGATCCGTCGCTCTGGGGCGAGCGCGACGCGCACTTCTCGCCGTCGGGCCACGCGGTGTGGTTCGAGGCGATCCGTGCGCGCGCGCGCGCGCTGCTCGGCCTGCCGGAGACGCCCTGATCAGGCCTTCGCGGAAGGCCTCGACGAGACTTCCTGGTACCAGCGCGTCAGGTTCTTCTGCTCCGGCTGGATGCGGATGTCCGAGACCTTGCCGAAGTCGATTCCGACGAGCGCCGTGATGTCGGCGATCGAGTAGCGGTCACCCGCGACGAAGCGGCTCTTGGCGAGCTCACCGTCGAGCCACGCAAGCTGCTTGGCGGCGGCCTCCTTGCAGACTGCGCCGTACTCCGGAACCTGCGGAATCCGGCCCTTGAAGAACGGGTGCGTGTTGCGGAAGCAGCCGGCCGTGTTCGAGAGCACGCCGAGCTCCATGCGGCGCTGCCACATCTCGACCAGCGCCCGGTCGCGCGCGTCGGTGCCGAAGAGCGGCGGGTTCGGGTGCGTCTCCTCGAAGTAACGGCAGATCGCCACCGACTCGGCCACGATCGTGCCGTCGTCGAGCTCGAGGATCGGCACACCGCCGAGCGGGTTCTTGGCGAGGAACTCGGCGGAGCGGTTCTCGGACTTGCCGATGTCGATCTGCACGGTCGGCACCGTGATGCCTTTCTCGGCCAGGAAGATGCGGACGCGCCGGGGGTTCGGGGCGGCCTTGCTGTCGTAGAGCTTCATCGGGTTTCTCCTGTCTCGCGGCCGGTCGTTCGGCGGATGGTCATCATACGCCTCGAGCGGCTCGCGTATACTGCGAGTGATGCACGGCCTCGCGAGTGTCGT
>CAZMKX010000399.1:0-4251 GCA_964566375.1 uncultured Myxococcales bacterium | reverse complement strand
GGCTCGACGAAGGGCATCACCGCGATCCAGATGGACCTCAAGATCGAGGGCCTCGACTGGGCAGTGATGGAGAAAGCGCTCGAGCAGGCGCGCCAGGGGCGCCTGCACATCCTGAAGCGAATGGCCGAGGAGACGGCGGATCAGCTGCCGGGCTTCGTGCCGCGCTCGGAGCTGTCCGAGAACGCGCCGCGCATCGTGGTGCTCTGGATCAAGCCCGACCGCATCCGCGACCTGATCGGTCCGGGCGGCAAGGTGATCCGCGGCATGCAGGAGACGACCGGCGCCAAGGTCGACGTCGACGATTCGGGTCGCGTGATGATTTTCGCGCCGAACCGCGACGCGCTGATCAAGTGCCAGAACATGGTCGAGGAAGTGACGCAGGAGGCCGAGATCGGCCGGCTGTACGTCGGCAAGGTCAAGAAGGTCACCGACTTCGGCGCCTTCGTGGAGATCTTCCCCGGCACCGACGGACTGCTCCACATCTCGGAGCTCTCCGACAAGCGTGTCGCCAAGGTCGAGGACATCTGCGTGGAGGGCGACGAGGTCATGGTCAAGTGCCTCGACGTCGATCCGAGCGGAAAGATCCGGCTCTCGCGGCGCGCGGCGCTGGCGGAGCAGATCGAGCTTTCGCGCGCATAGCGGATGGACCGGATCGAGGTCCGGATCTTCCGCGTGCGCGGGTCGCGTGACGCCGATCTCCCGCTGCCCGCCGCCCTTACGGCGGGCAGCGCGGGGCTCGACCTTTGCGCGGCCATCGAGGGCGAACGCGTGCTCGCTCCGGGCGAGCGCGCGCTCGTGCCCACCGGATTCGCGCTGGCGATCCCGCCCGGCTACGAAGGGCAGGTCCGGCCGCGCAGCGGCCTCGCGCTCCGCCACGGCCTGACCATCCCCAACGCGCCGGGAACGATCGACTCGGACTACCGCGGCGAGCTCTGCGTGATCCTCCAGAACGGAGGACACGAGCCCTTCGTCCTGCGCCGGGGCGAGCGCATCGCCCAGCTCGTCGTTGCGGCCGTCGCCCGGCCGGTTCTCGTCGAGGTCGAGGCTGCCGAAGGGCTGGGTGCGACCGGGCGCGGCGACGGTGGCTTCGGCCACACCGGACGCTGACCCGCCCGTCGCGGGATTCGCGCTAGAATTCCGGCGCCCCGAGAGGAGAGGCTTGGAACCCGCGGATCGAGACCGCAGTCGACCCATGTCCCCGCTCGGAAACGAGCCGGCCGATGGAGCGCACCCGCAGCGGCCGACGCCGCGTGCCGCGGAGCCGGAAGGGCGGGTGGTGCTCAGCAACCTGGCGCTGCGCCTGATCACGGCCGCGCTCCTGATTCCCCCCGTGATCTGGGTCTGCTACGTCGGTGGCTGGCTCTTCGTCGCGGTGATCATTGGCTTCATCCTGCTCGGGCTGAACGAGTTCTACGGCCTGATCAGCGCCAAGGGCGCCACGCCGCACCGGCTGCTCGGGAACGTCGCCGCGGGCATGCTGCCCGTGATCGCATACATCGGCGATGCCTCGCTCGCGAACAGCGCGCTGACGGTCACGCTGCTGACGCTGATGATCCTGCAGCTCACGAAGCAGGAGATCCGCCAGGCGATCGCCAGCGTCTCCGAGACGTTCTTCGGCGTCATCTACGTCGGCTGGCTGCTCTCGTACGCCGTCTCCGTGCGCTTCATCTCGAGCGAGCTCGAGCGACGCTTCGGCTACAGCTTCGATCCGCAGATCGGCTTCTTCTTCATGATCTTCTGCCTCGTGGCGGTCGTCGGCTCCGACGCCGGCGCCTACTTCGTCGGCCGTCAGTACGGGCGCCGGAAGCTCGCGCCGCTGATCAGTCCGAACAAGTCGGTCGAGGGCGCGCTCGGCGGCGTCCTCGCCGGCGGTGTCCTGGCGCTGCTGACGAAGCTCTTCTTCACCTGGATCATTCCGGGAGATCTCGCCAAGGATCTCGGCTGGGCCGCCGCCTTCGTCTTCGGCATGGTGCTCGCCTCGTTCGCCGTGCTCGGCGACCTGATCGAGTCGGTGCTGAAACGCGACGCGGCACTGAAGGATGCCGGCACGCTCCTGCCCGGCGTCGGTGGAATGCTCGACCGGATCGACTCCGCCTTGCTCGGTATCCCGGTCATGTACTACCTCCTGCTCGCGTACTACTGGACGCTGCACGCGGGTTGACCCCGGAGGGCTCCCCTTGATCTCGCGCTACACGCGACCCGAAATGGAAGCGATCTGGTCCGAGGAGCAGCGTTTTGCTCACTGGGTCCGGATCGAGGTGGCCGTGTGCCGCGCTCTCGCGCGCCGCGGAGAGATCCCGCGCGACGCGCTGGCGGCGATCGAGACCCGCGCGAAGGTCGACCCCAAGCGCGTCGCCGAGATCGAGGCGCGCGTCCACCACGACGTGAACGCGTTCCTGGACGCGCTTGCCGAGCAGATCGGCCCGGCCGCGCGCTACGTGCACCTGGGGCTCACTTCGTCGGACGTGCTCGACACGTGCCTGGCGCTCCAGATGCGCGACGCGCTCGACTTGATCCTGAAGGAGTGTGATCGCGCTCTCGCGGCGCTCGAGAAGTCCGCGCTCGAGCACAAGCGGACCGTCTGCGTCGGTCGCACGCACGGAATCTTCGCCGAGCCGACGACGTTCGGGCTGAAGCTGCTCAAGGCCTGGGACGAGCTCGCGCGGAGCCGCCAGCGGCTCGCGCGCGCGCGCGCCGAGGCCGCCGTCGGCAAGCTGTCGGGCGCGGTCGGCACGTTCGCGCACCTCGACCCGTCGCTCGAGGAGGAGGTGCTCGCGGAGCTCGGCCTCCGCCCCGCCGCGATCTCGACCCAGATCACGCCGCGCGATCGCCACGCGGAGGTGATGTGCACGCTCGCGCTGGTCGCGGGCTCGATCGAGGCCTTCGCCGTCGAGGTCCGCCACCTTGCGCGCAGCGAGGTCGGCGAGGTGATGGAGTTCTTCGGCAGCGAACAGAAGGGCAGCTCGGCAATGCCGCACAAGCGCAATCCGTGGCGCTTCGAGACGCTCAGCGGGCTCGCGCGCGTGATCCGCGGCTACGCGGTCTCTTCGCTCGAGAACTCGGTGCTCTGGCACGAGCGCGACATCTCGAACAGCTCGGTCGAGCGGATCGTCTGTCCCGACGCGACGACGGCGGTGCACTTCATGCTCCACCGCCTCGCGGGCCTCGTCGAGAGCCTCGAGGTCCACCCGGAGCGCATGCGCGCGAACCTCGACTCCGCCAAGGGGCTCGTCTTCTCGCAGACCGTTCTGCTCGCGCTGGCCCGTCACGGCGTCTCGCGTCAGGAGGCGTACCGGCTGGTGCAGCGCCACGCGCTGGCCACCTGGGACGAGGGCGGGCACTTCCACGACCGGCTCGCCGCCGACGCCGAGCTCGCGAAGGTCCTCGATCCCGACGAGCTCGCGGAGTGCTTCGACCTCGAGCGGCATCTGCGCAACGTCGATCCCATCTTCACGCGCGTCCTCGCGGCGCGCCCGCAGGAGTCGTGATGAAGGTGCGCGTCCTGATCAGCCTGAAGCCCGGCGTTCTCGACGCCCAGGGACGCGCGCTGGAGCACGCGCTGAAGGACCTGGGCTACGCGCAAGTGAAGGGCGTGCGTACCGGCAAGCAGGTCGTGCTCGACCTAGACACCGACGACGTCGAGAAGGCGCGGGCCCTGGCGCGCGAGCTGTGCGAGAAGCTGATCGCGAATCCCGTCATCGAGCAGTACGAGATCCTGGTGTGAGCAGGCCCGCGCGCGTCGGAGTAGTCGTCTTCCCGGGGTCGAACGACGACCGCGACCTGGCGCGCGGCTTCGCGCTCTGCGGCGCCGAGGTCGAGATGATCTGGCACAAGGACGCGACGCTGCCGGACCTCGACGGTATCGGCATCCCCGGCGGCTTCTCCTACGGCGACTACCTGCGCTGTGGCGCGATGGCGAGGTTTTCGCCGGTGATGCGCTCGGTGGTGCGGCTCGCTTCCGCCGGACGGCCCGTGCTCGGTGTCTGCAACGGCTTCCAGATCCTGTGCGAGTCGGGCCTCCTGCCCGGTGCGCTCGTCCGCAACCGCGACCTCAAGTTCGTCTGCGCCGACACGCGCGTCGCGGTCGAGGAGCGCGGGCTGATGTGCGCCGAGCTCGAGCCCGGTCAGGAGCTCGTGATTCCCGTCAAGCACGGAGAGGGCGCGTACATGCCCGATCCCGAGCGCAAGCCGCGCGTCGCGTTCCGCTACGTCGGCGGCAGCCCGAACGGCTCGACCGACGACATCGCCGGC
>CAZMKX010000398.1:0-4254 GCA_964566375.1 uncultured Myxococcales bacterium | reverse complement strand
CAGCTTCGCTTCGACGATCCGCAGTTCATGAACCGCTCGCGCAAGGAGGCGATGAGTAAGTGCGACGTGTTCGTGCTCGCCGGGTCGCCGCTCGATTTCCGGTTGCGCTTCGGAAAGGCGATCCCCGCGAACGCGAAGATCATCCAGCTCGACATGGAGAACACGCTGATCGGGCAGAACCGCTCGGCGGACGCCGCGATCGTCGGAAACCTGGGCGTCGCGTTCGAGCAGATGCTGCAGATCATGAAGGAGGAGTCGCTGCGGCTCGACTTCACGGGCTGGCGCGACGAGCTGCGCGCGCTCGAGGTGAAGATCGAGGCGGGCTTCCAGAAGGAGCTCACCTCCGACGAGGTGCCGATCGACCCGCTGCGCATGTGCCGCGAGATCCGCGACTTCATCGACGAGGACACGATCCTGATCGGCGACGGAGGCGACATCGTCGCGCAGGCCGCGAAGGTCGTGCCCGTGATGAAGGAGAACTGCTGGATGGATCCCGGCCCGCTCGGCACGCTCGGCGTCGGCATGCCGTTCGCGCTCGCTGCGCAGCTCTCGTTCCCGGACAAGAAGGTGCTGATCATCTACGGCGACGGCTCGTTCGGATTGAACGGCTTCGAATACGACACCGCGATCCGCTTCAACCTGCCGATCGTCGGCATCGTCGGAAACGACGCGGCCTGGGGCCAGATGCTGCGCCCGCAGATCGGCATCTACGGCAAGGATCGCGCGGTCGGCACGTATCTGAACTACACGCGCTACGACAAGGTGGTCGAGGCGCTCGGCGGGCACGGCGAGTACTGCACGCGACCCGAAGAGATCCGGCCCGCCCTCGAGCGCGCATTCGCGTCCGGCAAGCCCGCGTGCATCAACGTGGTGATCCGGCGCGACGAGACCGAGCCGAAGGGCAGCACCTACGTCTGAGGTGCTGGAGCTCGCGGATCCGCTCTGGGGGCCCGCCTGCGCCGATCTTCCCGCGGAGGGGCACCCGATCGCGAATGCGGCCTGCCGCGCGCTCGCAGACGGACGCGGCGTCGTGTTCGCGGGCGGCAAGATCGAAGCGCTCGTGCGCGCCGATGGCGTGGTGCTCTCGACGAGCGCCCCGAGCGCAACCGAGTACGGTGTAGCGCAGGTTCGCCGCGCGCTGGAGACGCGCAGCCTGCGCGTGCTTCACGTGATCTTCGCGCCCACCTCGCCGCGCGCTCTCCTGCTCTCGTGGGTGCGGCTCGAGAACCGCGGCGACGAGCCGCTCGCGCTCGAGTACACCGAGACCTGGGACGTGCCGCGCGGCGAGTATCGAAGCGCCTCCGCGGCCTGCGAGCGGCGTTTCGGCGGTCACGTCTTCGCGCTGGCCGACTGCGCGATCGTCGCGCGCGCGGAGCCGCCCGCGCAGCCGCCCGCGCGCGGGCTGGCGCTGGACCTGCGGCTCGCGCTTCCGCCCGGCGCGCGCCGGCACCTGGCCTTCGCGTACGTCGGCGTGCCGGAAGAAGAGGACGCGGGCGAGCTCGTACGGGCCTTCCGCGGCGAGGTTGGCGCCGAGCTCGAGCGCATCGGCCGCTCGAAGCTCGACGTCGAAGCCTATCGCGCGCGCGGCCGATACACTCAGTGAAGATGCACTCCACCGCGAAATCGCCTCGCTTCGGAAGATTCGCCGCCGTCTGGGTGCTCGTTCTCGCGGTCGTTCTCGCACCCGCGCGCGCCCGCGCCGGCGACAGTACCGACATCGTGCGCGAGACCGTGCGCACGCTCGAGGGCGGCAACGGCCGTGTGGCCACCTTCTGGTGGCTGCCGCAGGAGTACTGGGAGCTCGCCGCGAAGGAGCTCGCGCTTCCCGCCGAAGAGCAGGAGAAGGTCCGCAAGGTCTTCCGCGACTACTTGGTCGTGGGCGCGCTCGAGACCAAGCTGAACCTCGAGAAGAAGCCCGAGTTCGCGAGCATCGCGGACATCGTCGCGCGCGCGAAGTTCTTCCGGAACGGACAGGAGATCACGGTCCTGCGCGACGTGAATCCCGAGCTCGCGCGACTGGTACCGAGTTTGGTGTACCTGCTGCGCGCTTCTCTCGGCGGCCTCGGCGAAGGTCTGCGGCTGCTTCCGCTCGCCAACGTCGACGGCAAGGGCAATCGCATTCTGACCGGCACGGAGCCCGGCGTGCTCGAGCTCGACTTCCGCTTCGACCCCGACTCCAAGGTCCAGCAGGTGAGCTGGCACGCGCCGTTCACGTCGATCGTCGGCCCGCACAAGTGTCCCAAAGGTGGCGAGCCGCTCGAGGCGAGCTTCGAATACTGCCCGTGGCACGGCGTGCCGGTGAAGCCCGAATAGCCCCCCGGCGCGCGCCGGGCCCCGCTCAGATCGGCGCGAACACCACGTCGATCTCGATCGGCACCGCGCCCGAGAGCGCCTCGTGTCCGCACACCGCCTTCAGCACCGCGAGCGACTGCTCGAGCCCCAGGTCCTTCGCGGAGAGCACGACCGGACGCGTATTGCGAACGCGCACGCGATCGACCGCGGAACGCGTCACCCGCACCGGGACCTCGAGCGGGTACTCCTTGCCCTTGATCATGAGCCGCCCGGCGAGCTTCGCCTCGAGGCTCGCGCCGACGCTCGGTAGCTGGGCCGTGCTCGGGATTCCCGTCATCGCGAAGCGCGCTGCCGGGAAGTTGAGCGAGTCGAAGAAGTGCGCGCGGATGTTCTCGTCGCGCGCGGGATCGCCGGTGCTGACGGTGCCGACGCGCACCTCCACCCAGCCCTCGCCCTTCGCGGTGTCGAAGCCGCCCTCCATGCCGGAGAAGGAGCCGGGCACCGCGACGCTGTTGTTCTTGATGCCGACGAACCAGAGCGACGACTCGGCCGGCACGAGCAGCCAGACGCCCGTGACGGGTGGGGTCGGCTTCGGGCCGAACGGGCCCCCCTGACACGAGAGCAGCGCGGCCGCGGCGATCGCCAGCGCGAAGCGCGCGAGCTTCATGAAAGCTCCCTGATGCAGGTCTCGAGGATCTCGAGCGCCTGCGTGAGATCGGACTGAGGGATGTTCAGCGCGGGGAAGAGCCGCAGCACGCGATCCGCGGTCAGGTTCACGAGCAGCCCCCGCTCGCGCATCTCCGCGTGCGCGCGCAGCGCGAAGTCGGGATCTCGCAGCACGACGCCGATCAGCAGGCCCAGACCGCGCACGCCTTCGACCTTCTCCGGCTGCGCCTTCGCGAACGCGCCGAGGCGTGCGAGCACGTCGCGGCCGACGCTGGCCGCGCGCTCGACCAGGCCGTCCCGCTCGATCACGTTCAGGACCGTCGCGCCGGCGCGACATGCGAGCGGATTGCCCGCGTAGGTGCCGCCGTGGTCGCCCGGCTGGATCGCTGCCATGACCGACTCCGTCGCCATGAACGCGGCGATCGGGAAGCCGCCGCCGAGTCCCTTGCCGAGCGTGACGATGTCGGGAACGACGCCCGCGTGGTCGCACGCGAGCCAGCGACCGGTGCGGCCCACGCAGGTCTGCACCTCGTCGGCGATCAGAAGCGCTCCAGCCTCGTGACAAGCGTCGGCGACGCGTCGCAGGTAGTCCGGCGGCGGAACGACGACTCCGCCCTCGCCCTGGATCGGCTCGACGATGAAGGCCGCGATCTCGGGCGAGAGCGCCGCCTTCACCGCGTCCGCGTCGCCGTACGGCACGAACACGGCCTCGCGCACGATCCCCTTCCACGGGCCGCGGTACTTCTCCTGGCCCAGGCAGCCCATCGCGCCGAGCGTGCGGCCGTGGAAGCTGTTGTGCGTGGCGAGGAAGCGATTCCGACCGGTCCGGCGCGCGGCCAGCTTCAGCGCGCCCTCGTTCGCCTCGGCTCCGCTCGAGGTGAAGAACGACTGGTGGATTCCGCGCGGCGCGATCCGCGCGAGCCGCTCGGCGAGATCGAGCTGCGGCTTGGTGTAGACGATGTTCGTCGTCTGCATGAGCGTGCGCGCCTGGTCTGCGATCGCCTCGGCCAGCTCCGGGTGGCAGTGACCGATCGAGGTCACACCCCAGCCGGCGGTCAGGTCGATGAACTCGCGGCCCTCGACGTCCCAGACGCGGGAGCCGAAGCCGCGCTCGAGCGCAACCGGCCAGCGCCGGACCGACGGCATGAAGACCTGCTTCTCTCGATGGACGATCGCTTCGAAGACCTCGGACATGATTCCACCTCGGGCTTTCGGGAGACTCGAACGGGTAGCACGCAGAGTGCGACGGAAGAGTCCCGCCGGCGGGCGGAGATCGAACGGATCTATCCGCGCCGG
>CAZMKX010000397.1:0-4270 GCA_964566375.1 uncultured Myxococcales bacterium | reverse complement strand
TCGACTCGGCCGTCGCCGGAGGGGTAGACCGCTTGGGCCCAGACAAGATCCTGCTCGCGCTCGCTGCCGTCCTTGGCCTGCTGACCACGGCGTTGTCGCTCTGAGCAGGCACCGCTAGTCGCGCGCGTCCGGCGCGTAGCCCGGGTGCTTCGCCAGCCAGCGATCGACCCCGGGGCACCGGACCGCGCCCGGTTCGGCCCTCGCTGAAGTAGAGCGCCTTCGCGTGTGCGATCCTCGATCCCACGGAATCGTGCCTGCGGCGCGGCGCGACCGGCAGCCGCGCGACGCCGGCCCGAGACGAAAAATCCCGCGATCTGGCGGGCACTTTCCTCCGCGCGGTCCGGCGGGGTATTTTTCCGACGGAACGTCTCGGAGCTGCCATGATCCTGCGCTTCGGTGAGTTCGAGCTGGACGACGCGCTGAGCGAGCTTCGACGCGCGGGCAGCGTCGTCGAGATCCAGCCGAAGGCGCTCGACCTGCTGCTGTATCTCGCGCGCCAGCGCGAGCGCGTGGTACCCAAGCGCGAGCTGCTCGAGCAGGTCTGGCCGGCCGTGGTGGTGAGCGAGGGCGCGCTTACCACGGCGGTCAACGCCGCACGCGCAGCGGTGCAAGACACCGGCTCGGAGCAGAAGATCATTCGCACGGTGCCGCGGCGCGGCTACCGGTTCGTGGCCGTGCTTTCCGGGGCGGGCGCCGCACCGACCTTGCCGCGGGACGACTTCGTCGGCCGAGAGCCGGCGCTCGCGCGACTCTGGAACGCCTTCGAGCGCGCACGCGGCGGCAGTGGCGGCGTCGCGCTGCTGGCCGGCGAGGCCGGAATCGGCAAGACGCGGACGGCGACCGAGTTCCTGCGAGCGGCGCGGGCGGCCGGCGCGCGCACGCTCTCGGGCTGGTGCGCCGAAGGCGAGGGCGCACCCGCCTACTGGCCGTGGGTGCAGATCCTGCGCAGCATCGTGCCCGGGGTCGGCGAGCGTGCCCTGCCGCCCGCGTCGCTCGAGGAGCTGGGCCGGCTCGTGCCCGAGCTGCGCACGCGGCCGCTCGCGCGGCGCGACCCCGCGGCTTCCGACGGCGCGGAGGCTCGCTTCCGCCTCTACGACGGCGTCGCGGCCTACCTGCGCGCGGCAGCGAAGCGCGAGCCGCTCGTGCTCCTGCTCGACGACCTTCACTGGGCGGACGCGTCGTCGCTGCGGCTGCTCGGCTTCGTCGCGCGCGAGCTGCGCGAGGCGCCGGTGCTGGTCGTGGGCACGTACCGCCCGCAGGACGCCTCGAACGCACCGCTCGGCGAGGCGCTGGCGGAGCTTGCGCGCCTTCCCGGCCACGTGCGGATCGCGCTCGACGGCCTGGCGCGCGAGGAGGTCGCGTCGCTCGTCGAGCGCAGCGCGCGCGTCGCGCCTGAGCCGGCGCTGGTCGACGCGATCTGCGAGCGCACCGACGGCAACCCGTTCTTCATCCGCGAGCTCGTGCAGATGCTCGACGCCGAGGGCCGGCTGGGCGACGCGCAGGCCGCGTGGCAGCGCGCGATCCCGCTCGCGGTGAAGGACGCGATCGCACGCCGGCTGGCGCGCCTCTCGCCCGAGACGCGGGCGCTGCTCGGCGCAGCGGCGGTGATCGGCCGCGACTTCGCGCGGGACGTGCTCGAGCGCGCGAGCGGAGTCTCGGGCGATGCGCTCGGCTGCGCGCTCGAAGAGGCGGAGCGCGCGCAGGAGATCCGCCCGCACCCGAGCGATCCGGACGGGTTTCGCCTCGTACACGCGCTGATCCAGGAGGTGCTGTACGAGGACCTCGGCGCGGCCCGCCGTCGTGCCCTGCACCGACGGGTCGCACAGGCGCTGGAGACGCTCGTGCCCGAGCGCATCGATCCGCCGCTGGCGGAGCTCGCGCATCACTGGTGTCTGGGCGCGACGGCTGCCGACTCGGTGCAGGTCGCCAGCGCGAGCCTGCGCGCGGGGCGCGCGGCCCTCGCGCGGCTCGCCTACGACGAGGCCGCAACGCTGTGCCGGCGCGCGCTCGCGACGCTCGACGCGCTGCATGTCTCGGCGCGCGAGGCGCGCTGCGATCTGCTGGCGCTGCTCGTCGAGGCGGAGTTCGACGCCGGCCGCGGCCTGGAGTGGCGCGAGGCGCTGCGTCAGGCGGTGGCGATCGCGCGCGAGCTCGGTACGCCGCAACGGCTTGCCCACGTCGCGATCCACGTGGGCGACATCGTGACGGGCGTGGTCGACTGGCAGGCGGTCGCGCTCTACGAGGAATCACTCGCTGCCGCCGGCGACCAGGACGAGGGCCTGCGCGCGCGGCTGCTCTCGGGGCTCGCGTGCGCGCTGTACTGGTCGCCGTCCGACGGCGAGCGCGTGCGCGCGCTCGCCGACGAGGCGCTGGCGCTGGCGCGTCGGCACGGCGGCGCGGAGCTGCTCTCGGCGGTGCTGAACAACCGCCACCTCGCGCTGTGGGGGCCCGAGTCGCTCGCCGATCGCCTCGCGACTTCGTCGGAGCTGCTCGCGCTTGCGGAGCGCGAGCGCTCCCGGAGCTGGATGTACTACGGACACCACCGCCACCTGCTCGACGCGCTGGAGAGCGCCGACGGCGCAGCGGTGAGCCGCGACCTCGCGGAGATCGACCGCCTGAGCACGGAGCTGCGCTTTCCGGGGTGGCGGTCCGCGCCGGGTGCGGCGCTCCGCGCCCTTCTCGACGGTCGCCTCGACGATGCCGAGCGGCACGCGCGCGAGCGCTTCGAGCTGATCCAGAACGCGGGCTTCCAGAACGCGCAGATGTTCTTCGCGGTGCAGCTCGCCGGCGTGCGCCGCGAGCAGGGCAGGCTCGGCGAGCTCGAGACGGGCATGCGGGCGCTGGCGGCGCAGCTGCCGAACATGCACTCGTGGCGCGCGACGCTCGCCTATCTGTACGCCGAGGACGGAAACGAGGCGGGCGCGCGAGAGGCGCTCGAAAGCCTGGCGGGAAAGGGCTTCAGCGATCTCGCGCGCGACGCGACCTGGCTGACGACCATGGGGCTGCTCGCCGAGGTGGCCGCGTCCCTGGGCGACGCCGAACGCTCGCGGCTCCTCGCCGCACTGCTCGAGCCCTACGCGGATCGCGCGATCGTGCTCGGACCCTCGCTCTCGGTGCTCTCCTCGGTCGCGCGCCCGCTCGCGCTGGCGCTCTCGGCGTCGGGCGAACGCGACGCTGCGGTCGGGGCCTTCGAGCAGGCGCTCGGCGTGGAGCAGCGGCTCGGCGCCCGCTGCCTGGTGGCGCGCACTCGCCAGCAGCTCGCGGCTCTGCTCTCGACCGGCGGCGCGGCCGATCGTGACCTGGCGCGCGCGCTGGCGGCCGAGGCCCTCTCCGCCGCGGACGAGATCGGCATGCGCGCAGTGGCGTCCCGGGCCCGGGCCTTGCTCGAGGAGCTCTCCGGCGTCATCCCGCTGCGCGGCCCGCGCCCGCGGCCCGCCAGCGGCTGAGCGCCGCGGCGGCCAATGCTGAGCGAACGCTGAGCGGGCGCTGAGGACTCCCGCGCGCGCCTCGCGCAGCATTCTCGTCATGACTCACCGTGCGCTTGCCATCGTCGTCGCATTTGCCTCGCTGTCGCTCGTTGCCGCTGCCGCTCTCGCGGATGCACCCACGGTGTCGTCTCCCCCGCTAGCGGGCTCCCCCGCCCGGCTCGACGGCGGCCGTCCCGACGAGGGTGGCAGCAGCCGGGCGGGGGGGAAGGGCGCATCCATCGCGCAGCCCGGGTCGCCGTATCCGTTCGCGCGCGGAGTCGACGGAACGTTCGGAGCGCAGAATCCGCGGCACGGGCTGCGCAGCCGCGTCACCCCCGACGGTGTCGAGCTCAGCGCCGAAACCCCGCTGCGCGCGAAGCCGATCCGCCTGCGGCTCGAGCGCCTGATGCGCGGCGACGCGCGCGCTGCGGTGGGTCCGGGAACGGTCTCGAGCGAGGGGCAGCGCGCGGAGATCGCGCGGCCGGAGCTCCATCTCGTCGAGTGGTACGTGAACGACGAAAACGGCGTCGAGCAGGGCTTCACGTTTGCAAGCGCTCCGCTCGCGGGCGCAGGCGACCTGGTTCTGCGCATCGCGCTCGACTCGGGCCGCGCGAACCTGACGTCGCCTGGCTCGAATCAGATCGAGCTCGTCGCCGACGGAAGCAACGCCCCGCTGCGCTACGCGGCGCTCGTCGTGCGCGACGCGCGCGGGCGCAGCGTCCGCGCGAACATGGGCGCGACGGGCGACGCGATCGAGATCCGTGTCGACGATCGCGACGCCGAGTACCCGATCGTCGTCGACC
>CAZMKX010000396.1:0-4279 GCA_964566375.1 uncultured Myxococcales bacterium | reverse complement strand
TCTGGATCGCGACGCGCTACGACGACGTGCGCGCGCTGTTCAGCGAGCCGCGCGCGACCCCCGACCGGCGCGCGTTCGAGCACTACCGCCCTCCGGCCGAAGGCACGTTCATGCGCTGGGTGTCCGAAAACGGCTTCTTCTCGGCGCCGCCCGAGCAGCACGCCCGGCTGCGCCGCCTGGTCTCCGCCGCGCTGACACCGCGCGCGGTGCAGCGCATGGAGGATCAGATCCGCGAGGTCGTCGAGCAGTTCGCAGCTCCGCTGCGCGGCCGCACGGGTGTCGTAGACCTGATCCCGGAGTTCACCGATCCGATCCCGAACACGGTGATCAGCCGCATCACGGGCATTCCCGCCAAGGGAGCGGACGAGACGCGCTTCCGCCAGATCGCACGCGACGCCTTGTCCGGGATCAACCCGCTGGCGGACACCGCGGCCCAGAAGCTGGCCGAGACGTCGTTCTCCGAGCTCGCGGACTGGGTGCGCGAGATGACCGTGGAGCGGCGGCAGCGGCCCCGCGAGGATCTGATCTCCGATCTCGTCGCAGCGCGCGACGCCGACGACCGGCTCGCGGACGAGGACATCGTCGCGACGATCGCGAGCCTGCTCAGCGCCGGCACGGAGACCACCGCGATGGCATCGGCCTTCGGGCTGCGCACGCTGTTCCACCATCCCGAAGCGCTCGCAGCGCTGCGGAGCGACCGTTCGCTCCTGCCCAACGCGGTGAACGAGCTCATGCGCTACGACTTCGGCTCGGGCATGCTGCCGCGCTACGTGAAGGAGGACTTCGAGCTGCGCGGCAAGAAGCTCCGCAAGGGGCAGGTCGTGCTGCTCAGCTTCATGGGCGCCCACCGCGATCCCGCGGCATTCCCGGAGCCCGACCGCTTCGATCTACGACGCGACACGAAGGCGCTCACGATCTTCGGTCACGGCACGCACTTCTGCCTCGGCGCGAACCTCGCCCGCGCCGAGCTGCGCAACATCTACGACGCCGCGCTCGACTTCCTGCCCCCGGAGGCGTCGCTCGTCGAGGATCGCATTCGCTGGCGCGAGGCCGGACCGATCTTCCGGCGCCTGGAGAGCCTGCCGGTCGACTTCGGCGGTGCCGGCGGGAGGAAGCTCCGCTGAGATCGACCGCGCTTTCGAACGTGCGCGTCTGCGATCTCACCGGCCAGCTCGCCGGTGCGGGAGCGACCCGCTTCCTGGCCGCGTTCG
The DNA here is from genome assembly GCA_964566375.1 of uncultured Myxococcales bacterium. Lineage (GTDB taxonomy): Bacteria > Myxococcota_A > UBA9160 > SZUA-336 > SZUA-336 > VGRW01. Next base: position 3,068 of record CAZMKX010000396.1, on the reverse strand, counting down.
GCGCGCAGGTGATCCGCGTGGAGGATCCGATGCGCCAGGGGCGCTGGGACATCCTGCGCGGCTCTCCGCCGTTCGTCGACGAACGCAGGGGCGTCGACCTCGGCGGCGCATTCAACAACCACAACGTCGAGAAGCTCGGCGTCACGTTGAATCTGCGCACCGAACGGGGCCGCGAGGTGTTCGCCGAGCTGGTCCGGATCTCCGACGTCGTCAGCGAGAACTTCGCCGCCGGGGTGATGAAACGGATGGGCTTCGACTACGAGCGGCTCGCCGCGCTGCGGCCCGACGTCATCTACGTCTCGAACTGCGGCTTCGGCCACACCGGGCCCTACCAGCGGTTCAAGACCTGGGGGCCGACCGTCCCGGCGGTCGGCGGGCACACCTTCGCGGCGGGTCGCCCCGACGCGCCGCCGGCGGGCTGGGGCTACTCGTACATGGACCACACCGGCGCCTACTACATGTGCCTCGCGATCCTGATGGCGCTCTACCATCGCGCGCGCACGGGCGAGGGCCAGTGGATCGACATGGCGTGCACGGAAGCCGGCGCGACCTTGACCGGCACCGACATCCTCGACTTCAGCGCGAACGGCCGGCGCGCGCGCCGTCCCGGACAGCCGCACAGCTCGCGCAGCCGCTCCCCCGTGATGGTGCCGCACGGGATCTACCCGGCGCGCGGCGAGGACGCGTGGATCGCGCTGGCCTGCCGCGACGACGCGGACTTCGAGGCGCTCGCCGGCGCGATCGGCGAGCCGTGGGCTCGGGACCCTCGCTACCGCACGCTGGCGGGCCGGCTCGAATGCGAGGACGAGCTCGACGCGTCGATCGGCCGCTGGACCGCGCAGCGCGACAAGTTCGAGGCCGCCGCGCGGGTGCGCGCGGCGGGTGTCCCCGCGAGCGCGGTGCAGAAGCCCGACGAGCGCATCGACCGCGACGAGAACACGCGGAGCTTCGGTCTGTGGCCGACCGTGAAGCACACGGCGATGGGCGACGTGCGCGTCGATGGTCTGGGCGCGCGCCTCTCGGAGACCGACTGGGCGATCGAGCGTGGCGGCCCGTGCCTGGGCGAGCACAACGAATACGTGTTCGGAGAGCTCCTGGGCCTGTCGGGCAACGAGATCGCCAGGCTGCGCGAGCAGGGCGTGATATGAGCAGCGTGTTCGCGGGCCTGCGCGTGCTCGAGCTGGCGCACGAGGCCGGCGCGCTCGCCGGCAAGCTCTTCGCCGACATGGGCGCCGAGGTGATCGTCGTCGAGCCGCCGGGTGGCAGCCGCATGCGCAGCTACGGGCCGTTCCTCGACGACGTTCCCGGCCCGGAGCGGAGCCTCTACTGGTGGCACTACAACACCAGCAAGCTCGGCATCACGCTCGACCTCGACGCGCCGCAAGACCGGGAGCGCTTCCGACAGCTGGTCGCGAGCGCAGACGTGTGGATCACCTGCGAGACCCCGCGAAGGCTGGCCGAGCTCGGCCTCGACTACGCCGACGTCCAGGCCCTCCGGCCCGAGCTGATCCTGGTCTCGATCACGCCGTTCGGTCGCGACGACCCGCGGAGCGAGGAGCCCTTCACGGATCTGACCCTGCTGGCCGGCGGCGGGCCGGTCTGGATGTGCGGCTACGACGACCACTCGCTGCCACCGGTGCGCGGCGGAGGCAACCAGGGCTACCAGACGGCCTGCCACTTCGCCGTCATGTCGGCGCTGGTCGCGCTGCTGGCGCGCGAGCGCACGGGCCGCGGGCAGCTCGTCGACGTGAACGCGCACGCCTGCGCGAACGTGACCACGGAGGCGGGCAGCTACGACTGGCTCGTCGCCAGGCGCGTGGTCCAGCGCCAGACCGGCCGCCACGCCGCGGCCCAGCCCACCATGCCGGCGCAGATCCAGTGCGCCGACGGCCGCTGGGTCAGCACGGGCGTCCCGCCGCGCTCGCCCGCCGAGTTCCGCGCCGTGTACGAGTGGATCCAGAGGCTCGGCGGCGTCGACGCGTTTCCGGAGGCCGTCTTCCTCGAGATGGGCATGAACCGCGAGCGGATCGACCTCTCGAAGATCTTCGAGGACGAGGAGGTCCGCGCGATCTTCGGCGCGGGTCGCGAAGCGATGAACTTCATCGCCGAGCGCGTGTCCGCATACGAGTTCTTCGTCGGCGCCCAGCAACGCGGCATCTCGGTGGGCATCATCTACTCGCCCGACGAGGTGATCGAGGATCCGCACTTCCGCGAGCGCGGCTTCCCCGTCGAGGTTCGACACGACGAGCTCGGTCGCAGCTTCGTCTATCCGGGAGCGCCCTACCGTTTCGAGCGCACGCCGTGGAAGATCCAGCGGCGCGCGCCGCTGCTCGGCGAGCACAACGAGGCGATCCTGGCCAGCTTGCCGCAAGACCAAGGAGAGGTGCGATGAGCGTGGCGAAGGGCTTCTTCGACGGCATCAAGGTGATCGACACCGATACCCACCTGACCGAGCCGCACGACCTCTGGACCGCGCGCGCCCCCGCTTCGTACCGCGACCGGGTCCCCCAGGTGAGGATGGTCGACGGCCGCCGGCAGTGGGTCGTGGCGGGCGACGTGGCGCTGGCCCCCGCCGCACCCGCCAGCGTGGTCCGGAAGGACCGCAGCAAGGCGAGCGGCGTCGACTTCTTCCGCTGGCAGATCGAAGACGTCCACCCGGCGAGCTACGACGTGAAGGCGCGGCTCGCGCTCATGGACGAGCTCGAGATCTGGGCGCAGATCGTCTACCCGAACCTGGCCGGGTTCGGCAATCAGCGCTTCCTCAAGATCGACGACGCCGACCTGCGCAACGCGTGCGTGCTCATCTACAACGACGCGATGGCCGAGCTGCAGCAGAGCTCCGGCGAGCGCATCTTCCCGATGGCCCTGATTCCCTGGTGGGACATCGCGGCCGCCGTGAAGGAGGTCGAGCGCGCGCACGGCATGGGGCTGCGCGGGATCGTCACGACCAGCGATCCCGAGAGCGCCGGGCTGCCCGACATCGCGCAGCCGGACTGGGATCCCTTCTGGGAGGCCTGCGGCGCCCTGGGCATGCCGATCAACTTCCACATCGCGGCCAGCGACACCGG
>CAZMKX010000395.1:0-4294 GCA_964566375.1 uncultured Myxococcales bacterium | reverse complement strand
GCGCGAGCCCGCCGCTTCCCAGTGGTGCGCGATCACGCCCGCCTGCTCGCCGAGGCGGTCCGCGTGCATCGCCTCGAGCGCGCGCGCGATCTCGCTGTGAAGCCGTTGGCGCGCGGACTCGAGCTGCGACTGGTACGCGACCTCCTGAACGAGCGGGTGACGGAACGCGTACCCGCCCGGCGCGGGCCGGGCGAGCTCGAGCGCGACGAGCAGGGACAGCGCGGTCGAGACCTCCTCGTGCGCGAAGCCGCCGATCCGCTCGACGAGCAGCGGATCGAAGCGGGTTCCGATCACCGCGGCGATCTGCAGCACGCGCTTCTCGCGCTCGTCGAGCCGATCGATCCTACCCGCCAGCACGGATTGCACGCTCGTGGGCAGCTCGAGCTCGTCGCCGGCGCGCCGTGCGCGGTACGCGCCGGGCTCACCGTCGATCCGGCCCGCGCTCGCGGCGTCGCGGACGATCTCCTCCGCGAAGAGCGGGTTGCCGGCGGCGCGCGCGTCGATCCGCTCGAGCCAGCCGGCGACGGACGGATCGTCGCCGAGCAGTGCGCGCACGAGATCGCGGCCTTCCTGCGCTGCGAGCGGCCCGAGCGCGAGCCTCGTCGCGTGCGCACCGCGGAGCCACGCGGCCTCGTGCTCGGGCCGGTAGCTCGCGATCAGGAGCGTGCGCGTCCAGGCGAGACCGTCGACCAGACCGGCGAGCAGGGCGGCGCTCTCGGGGTCGATCCAGTGCAGATCGTCGATCCACAGCACCATCGGTGCGCGCGCGCTCGCGGCCTGCACCCAGTGGCGGAGAAAAGCGTCCATGCGCTCGCGTCGCTCGCCATCGGTTCGCGCGACCGCGGGTGCGTCCTTCTCCGAGACCGAGAGCATCTCGTACACCACGGGCAGCGAATCCGAGAATCCGCGGGAGAGCCGTGTGAGGCGTCGCGAGATCTTCGCGCGCGCCTTCCTCGGCGTGTCGACGGGCTCGACGCCGAAGTCGCTGCGCAGAAGCTCCGCGATCGCGAAGAGCGGAAGCGTCGCGGCGTGCGACGGGCAGTGCGCCTCGCGCACGTCGATGCCCTCCGCACGACAGCGCGAGACGAGCTCGAGCGCGAGTCGGCTCTTGCCGACGCCGGCATCGCCGACGACGCCGATCGCCTGCCCGTCGCGCGCGACCGCCCGGCCGAGCTTCGCCTCGAGCAGCGCGAGCTCGCCGCCGCGCCCGACGAGCGCGGACAGACCCCGGGCGCGTGACCGGTCGAGGCGCGTTCGGAACGCGCCCTCGCCCGAAAGCGCGAACACGCGCGTGGGCTCCGGAAAGCCCTTGAGCAGCGACGTGCCCAGGTCGCGCAGCTCGAAGAAGCCCTCGACGAGCGCGGCGACGTGCTCCGTCAAGCAGGCTTCGCCCGGCTTTGCGAGCTCCTGCACGCGCGCGGCGAGCGCGACCGTGTGACCCTGCGCGGTGTAGTCCATGCGGAGGTCGTCACCGATCTTGCCGACCACGACGAGCCCCGTGTTGAGGCCGATGCGCGCGCGCACGCGCACGCCGTCGCGCGCGAGCCGCTCCTTCGCGAAGCGCGACAGCTCGCGTCCCAGCTGAAGGGCCGCGTGACAGGCGCGAAGCGCGTGGTCCTCGTGGGCGACGGGCGCGCCGAACAGCGCCATGACGCCGTCGCCGGTGTACTGGTTGATCGTGCCCTCGAAGCGGTGCACGCCGTCGGCGAGGATCCGGAAGTACGCGTCGAGCAGCCGGTGCCAGGCCTCGGGACCGAGCTCGCGCGAGAGCGCGGTCGAGCTCTCGAGGTCGGCGAAGAGCACCGTCACCTGCTTGCGCTCGCCCTCGAGCGCGGAGCGCGAGGTGAGGATGCTGTCGGCCAGGTGCGGCGGCGTGTAGGCGCGCGGCGCGCGTGCGGAGGCGCCCGCGAGCGGGCTCCCGCACTGATCGCAGAAGCGCGCCTCGGCGCGGTGAGCGCGACCGCAGACGCCGCAGTTCATGCCGCGAGGATAGTCGACGCGGTCGCGGGCGCGCTCAGATCCTGCGCGGGGTCCTTCGCGCGGCGCCGAGCGCGATCAGCCCGACGAGCAGCGCACTCGCGATCCCGGGCTCGGGCACCGGCGCGATCTGGAAATCGAAGCTGTAGGTTCCGGGTCCGACGCCGGTGTCCTGGATCCACACGGCGTACGTCCCCGCGGGAAGCGGCGGAACGAATCCCGTCGCCCCTGCGCCGCTCGCGCCCATCTCGGGCAGGAGGTCGATGTCGCGGTCGGCCGTCGCATAGTGCGACCAGCCGAGCAGCCCGGTCGCGTCGACCGCGTTCGTCGGGACGGTGACCTGCGGGCCGGACTCGAGGCCGAGGAACGAGACCGCGCCCACCGAAGTCGTTCCCGCGAGCTCGAGCAGCGACAGGAACGCGTAGCCGGGCTCCACGGTGAAGGTGAAGTAATCGCGATCGACGTCGCCCTCGGCGTTGCGACCCGTGCTCCCGCTGATCGTGTTCGAGCCCGAGCCGAATGCGAGCGGCGTAGGCGCAAGGCCCGAGTTCGCGAGATCCCCGGAGCTCGCCTCGTCGTAGACGATTCCGGCACGCGCGGTCGCGGCGAACGCGACGAGCGCGACGAGTGCGAGCGGGCGGATCCAGCGGGTCGGCATGGGGGGAGCCTCCAGATCGTGGAGCCGGATCTTCTCACACCGCTCGGTGTTCGGGGGGACGAAGCCCCGCTCGCCTCGTTGCCTACCGGTTCGTCCGCCGATCAGGCGCGGCAGGCGGCGAGAACGGCTGCGGCGTACCAGCAGAGCGCAAGCCCCGCGATCGAGAGCGCGGCGACCGAGATCCCGACCGGAAGCCCCAGGCGGCGTTGCGCCTTCCGGCTGGAGAGCGCGATCGCAATGCCGAGGGCGGTCGTGACTCCGAAGACCGCCGTGCCGACGACGCGGAGAACGACGGCGAGCTCTGCTCTCGCGGCCAGCATGTCGCGCGTGGAGAGCTCCTGGATCGCGTCGAGGCGGGCGCGGAGCAGGCCCTGCAGGAGGATTCCCGCGGCGATCGCTCCCGCGAGGACGAGGAGCCGGACGATCCGGGCGCGCGTGCTTCCGGGATCGACTTCCGGGGTCGCCATGCACCCCTGATCGGCGCGCGCCGGAGCCGGCTACAGGACGAGCTTTCCGATCCAGGTCGCGACGATCACGAGCTGCACGACGAAGAGTCCCGCGCGAACGAGAACCGCCGGCGGCGCGGTCGACGCGAGGTGCACGACGGACTGACCGATGCGTGCGAAGAAGAGCGTCATCGCGAGGCCATCGGTGACGTCGGAGCGGCCCGCGGCGGCGGCCGCCAGGATCACCGAGGCGATCACCGGCAGCGACTCGACGCAGTTCAGGTGCGCGCGCGTGAGGCGGCGGCCGAACGGGTCCATGTCCTCGCCGCCCGGCGCGAACGAGTTCACGGCCTTGCCGGTGCGCTGCGAGGTCAGTACGCGATAGCCCGCGAGCGAGAAGACGAGCAGGATCGTCCAGCCCGCGAACAGACAGAGTGCCGTGAGTGATGGTCCCATGCGCGAAGCCTCCCCGAAGACTCGTTGTGCTTCGGAGCATGGCACAATCCGACCGCAGCACGGGAGGAAACGCGATGCTCTCGAAATTCGACGACTACCCGATCCACCAGACCTCGGAGCCGGTGGCCGTCCGCGACACGACCGATCGCAATGCCTACGACCGCTACTGGTTCAACGGCTACACCGACGACGGGGAGTTCTATTTCGGTGTAGGGGCCGCGCTCTATCCGAACCTCGGCATCATGGACTGCGGCTTCAGCATCGTGCGCGACGGTGAGCAGCACGCGTTTCACGCCTCGCGGCGCGCGCCGCGCGAGCCGAGCGAGCTCGCGGTGGGGCCGTTTCGCATCGAGATCCTCGAGCCGCTCAAGGCCCTGCGCGTCGTGCTCGAGCCCAACGAGACCGGCATCTCCGCCGACCTGCTCTGGATCCCGCGCACCTCGAGCTTCGCCGAAGGCCACCAGCGCCAGCGACGCCGCCGCGGCACGATGGACGCGACGCGTTTCAACCAGTTCGGCTACTGGAAGGGCGAGATCCGCTACGCGGGTCGCACGCTCGCGATCGATCCCGCGCGCGTGTACGGAACGAAGGACCGCTCCTGGGGCGTTCGCCCGGTGGGCGATCCCGATCCGGGCGGCGCGCCTCCGGGACCGGGCGAGGCGGGCGGCATCTTCTTCCTGTGGGCGCCGCTGCACTGGAAGGACCGCTGCACGCACGCGGGCATCTTCGAGAACAACCAGGGCGTGCGCTGGCACTG
>CAZMKX010000394.1:0-4310 GCA_964566375.1 uncultured Myxococcales bacterium | reverse complement strand
CAGGAGGACGTCGATCGCGCGCACGATCACGGGATCGGCGATCAGCTCCTCGCACGGCGTGCCGAACATCATGTGCAGGAAGTTCTCGACGTAGCCGAGCTTGTTGTCCGGGTACAGGAACGGATGACCGATCGAGTGCTTGTGCGCGTAGGCGGCGATCGTCGGGAACTTCGCGATCAGCCGCTCGACGCTGAGCTCGACCTGCTTCGAGTCGAGCGGATCGAGATCCTCCGGGTAGAACGTGGAGAGCGCCGCGATCACGGCCGCGGCGACCGCCATCGGGTGCGCGTCCTTCGGGAACGCCGTGAAGAAGCGCTTCAGGTCCTCGTGGAGCATCGTGTGGTAGCGGATGCCCTTTGCCCACTGCTCGTACTGGGCCGCGGTCGGGAGCTCGCCCTTGATCAGCAGGTAGGCGACCTCGAGGAAATTGCTGCTCTCGGCGAGCTCTTCGATCGGGTAGCCGCGATAGCGCAGGATGCCCTGCTCCCCGTCGATGAAGGTGATCGTGCTCTGGCAGCTGCCCGTGTTCTTGAAGCCGGGATCGAGCGTGATCAGTCCGGTCTGGTCGCGCAGCTTGCCGATGTCGATGCCGCGCTCGCCTTCCGAGCCGGTGATGATGGGGAACTCGTGAATCTTCCCGTCGACCTCGATTTTCGCTGTCTCGTTCATCGCGCGGCATGATACACGCCTGCTCCGGGGAGCGCCGCGTTGGCAGACACCGATCCGAGACCGAAGCTCGTCGAGCGAGCGCTCCCGTGGCTGGCGGGAAAGCTGCTGCGGCTCGTCGGTGGCAGCCTGCGCGTTCGCCACGAAGGCGAAGACCGGATGCGCGCTCTCCTCGCCGAGGGGCGGCCCGTGATCCTGTACGGCTTGCACGGGCACCTGATGGTCGGCTCGTGTGATCTGGGTCGCTATCGCCCGTTCGTGATGATCAGCCAGAGCCGCGATGGCGAGCGGATCGCCCGTACCGTCGAGCAGGTCGGCTTCCGACCCGTCCGGGGCTCGAGCTCGCGCGGCGGAACCCGTGCGCTCCTGCAGGCGGTGCGGCTGCTCAAGGGGCCGGTGGTCTGCTGCCACATCGTCGACGGCCCGCGCGGGCCGCGCGGCGAGGTGAAGCCCGGCCTGATCCTGATGGCGCAGCGCTCCGGCGCCGCCATCATCCCGGTTCTCTACGGTGTCGACCGGAAGTGGGTCGTGCGGAAGAGCTGGGACCGGATGCAGATCCCGAAGCCCTTCGGGCGCGTGATTGCGCGCCATCTGCCGCCTCGCGACGTACCGCGTGATCTCTCGCCCGAGGCGGCCGAGGCGCTTCGCCGGGAGCTCGAGCGGGAGCTGGCCCGGGAGGAGGCGCGCATCGAGGCCGAGGCCACCGGTCAATCCGGAGGGAGCGGCGGCCGAAGCGAAACGGAGTCGCGCGCGTCTGACGCTGCGGAGGCCCGTTCATGAATCTGCGCCCGCTTCGACTCGCTCTGGCTGCGGCGACCGCCGTGGCACTGCTCGCCGCCTGCTCACCGGTCGCGGAGGAGGTCGCGAAGGACGCAGCCCCGCCCGACGAGGCCGCTGCCCCGGCGGCCGCCGCTCCCGCCCCGCCCCGGGCGATCGTGAACCGCCGGCCGGCGCCGGCGCCGAGCGCGCCTTCTACCGGTGAGTACAAGTACATCAACGAGCGCGGTCAGGTGCAGGTCGCGGCGCGGCTCGAGGACATCCCCGAGAGCCAGCGCTCGACGGCCTCGATCTTCGAGCGCGCGAACCCGCCCGAGCGGCCGTCGGGCGCCCGCGACGACGTGCGCGAGGCCAGCAATGCCGAGGTCACCATCTTCAGCACGCGGAGCTGCGGCTACTGCCGCGCGGCGATGGCGTACTTCGAGAAACAGGGCATTCCATACGAGAACCGCGACGTGGAAGCGGATGCCGAGGCCGGCGAAGAGTACCTCGAGCTCACCGGCGGCCGGCGCGGCGTGCCCGTGATCGTCGTGGGCGAGAAGTGGATGCAGGGCTGGAACCAGGAGCACTTCGACCAGCTGCTCGCCTCGGCACGCTAGCCGCCGCTTTCGTCCGATCGTCGCGGCCCCGGATCGGCCGCACACGGCAAGCCCGGACGGGGGCGGATCCTGACGGCGGCGGTCTCGCTCGTCGCGCAACGCGCCGCCCGGACTTGGATCCGCGAGACCGGCACCAGCATCCAGCGGGTCGGCGGGCGCGACCGCGGGGTACCGCACCGGCCGGCTCGGGGTGCGGTACCCGGACCTCGGCCGGCGGCCGGGGCACCTTCGGTCCCAGCGTCAGGGCGCCGATACGGTGCGCGATGGGTGCGCCGTCCGATTCTGCCGCCAAGTTGCCTGCGAAGGCACCGCCGAGCGGCGAGCCGCGCGCGGCGCTCTCCCTCTCGGAGCTCGTCGAGCTGCTCGTGCGCGCCAAGGTGCTCGCGCCCGCGCACGGAAAGGACATCGAGGCCCGCGCGACCATGCTGCGCAGCCGCGTGCTGAAGGACCGCGTCGGCTCGGTGCGGTCGCAGGCCGCGGCCCGCTACGACGTCTCGGCCGCCGAGATCGTCGCCGCGGCCGGAATGCCGCACGCGCAGAAGGAGCACCGCAAGATCGACGAGGACGCCATCGCCCAGGCGATCGCGGCCGACACAGGTCTGCGTCACGTGAAGATCGACCCGCTCAAGCTCGACAACGCGCTGATCTCGAAGACCTTCTCCCGGCCCTTCGTGCGCCGACACGTCGTGATCCCGGTCGCGCTCGAGAGCGAGGGCCTCGTGATCGCCGTGGCCGATCCGTTCGACACGACGCTCCGTGAAACGCTCCAGGACGTCCTGCGCAAGCCGTTCGTCTACGCGATCACGTCCAAGCGCGACATCCTCGCCGTCTCCGACCGCGTCTTCGGCCTGCGCTCGAGCATCAAGCAGGCGGTCAGCGAGCTCGGCGACCAGAGTCCCACGCAGGCGCTCGTCCAGCTCGTGCAGCTGCGCTCGAACGAGGAGCTCGCGACCTCGAACGACGAGCACGTCGTCGCCGCGGTCGACTTCCTGCTGAACTACGCCTTCGAGCAGCGCGCGTCCGACATCCACCTCGAGCCGCGCTCCGGCGACGCCGCGGTGCGCTTTCGCATCGACGGCATCCTGCACGACATCGAGTCGTACCCTCCCGCGGTGCACGCGGCGATCGTCTCGCGCGTGAAGGTCATGGCGCGCATGGACATCGCCGAGCGCCGCCGCCCGCAGGACGGCCGCATCAAGACCCAGCGAGGCACGAGCGAGATCGAGCTGCGCGTCTCGAGCCTGCCCACGGCGTTCGGCGAGAAGATCGTCGTGCGCGTGCTCGATCCGAGCATCCTGCTGGCCGACCTCCAGGATCTCGGCTTCGCCGCGCACGAGCGCGAGCTGTACGAGAAGTGGATCACGGCGCCGTCGGGCCTGATCCTCGTCACCGGCCCCACCGGCTCCGGCAAGACGACCACGCTCTACTCGACGCTGAAGCAGCTCGCCACGCCCGAGGTCAACGTCTGCACGATCGAGGACCCGATCGAGATGATCGAGCCCGCGTTCAACCAGACCCAGGTGCAGACCGCCATCGACATGGGCTTTGCCGAGGGCGTGCGTGCGCTGATGCGGCAGGACCCGGACATCATCATGGTCGGTGAGATCCGCGATCTCGAAACCGCCGAGATGGCGATCCAGGCCGCGCTCACCGGCCACCTGGTGTTCAGCACCTTGCACACCAACGACGCCGCCTCGGCCATCACGCGCCTGGCCGACCTGGGCGTGCCGCCCTATCTGATCAGTGCCACCGTGATCGGCGTGCTCGCGCAGCGTCTGGCGCGCACGCTGTGCCCGGCCTGCAAGCAGCCCGACGACTCCGATGCGACCGCGATGCTGGCCGAGGTGTCCAAGCCCTGGCGTTTGTCCGGTGGCGTGCGCATGACCAAGCCGGTCGGCTGCCTCGAATGCCGCCATACCGGCTATCGCGGTCGCGTGGGCCTGTACGAGCTGATGGTGCTCACGCCCGAGGCGCGCGAACACGTGCATCCGAGCTACGACATCTCGGCGTTGCGCCAGCAGGCGCTCAAGGACGGCATGCGTCCGCTGCGCCTGGCCGGCGCAATGAAGATCGCCGAGGGCCAGACGACCATCGACGAGGTGCTGCGCGCCACGCCCGGCTGGTCGGAGAGGTAGCGCGCTCTTCCGCTTGACCGGGCGTCGACCGATGCGCTCCGGCACGGTGCATCCCCGGCGCCGGTTACGTGGAAACCACAGCTTGCCCGGGGGTGGGCATGCGCAGCACCTGGTGCGTGAAGCGCGTGATCGC
>CAZMKX010000393.1:0-4317 GCA_964566375.1 uncultured Myxococcales bacterium | reverse complement strand
ACGCTCGACCTCGGCGAGCGGCCGCAGTCCTCGATCCCGCTGCTCTCGGGTCTCTCCACGTCGCAGTGCCGGGTCGTCGCGCAGATGGCGAGCGTTCGATCGGTGGCAGCCGGGCAGCCGCTCCTGCGCAGCGGCGAGGACGGCCGCGAGATGTTCCTGGTGATCGACGGCCTGCTCGAGGCCTCGATCGAGACGCCGATGGGCCGCGTCGTGCTCGGCCGCTTCGCGCGCGGCGATCTGGTGGGCGAGGTCGGCTTCTACACGCGCAAGCACTCGGCGGAGCTGCGCGTCGTGGAGCGTGCGCGCCTGCTCCGCCTGACCCAGCGCTCGTTCGAGCGGCTCGACCGGCACTCACCGCGGATCGCCGCGATCCTGTACCGGAATCTCTCGCGCATCATGGCGGGACGGCTGGCGGACACGACCGAGCTTCTGCACTGAGCCGGCGGAGTTGGAATCCGCGGCCGGCGTCCGTATGCTGCCCGCCCATGTCGTACACGCTCTCCGAGCACGAGTCGAAGCAGCTCCTGCGCGGCGCGGGTATTCCCGTGCCCGACGATCACCTGGTCGAGACCGCCGACGAGGCCGTGCGCGCGGCGACGACGCTCGGCTTCCCCGTCGCGCTCAAGCTCTGCGGCCGGAAGATCGCGCACAAGACCGAGCGCGGCCTGGTGCGGCTCGGCCTCGGCGATGCGGCCGCCGTGCGCGCCGCCGCGGACGCCCTGCTCGCCGCGCGCCGAGCCGACGACGGCGAAGCGAAGCTGCTCGTATGCCGCATGGTCGGCGGGCGGCGCGAGCTGATCGCGGGGCTCGTGCGCGATCCGCAGTTCGGTCCGTGCGTGATGCTCGGGCTCGGCGGGATCTTCGCCGAGGCCGTGGGCGACGTGGCCTTCGCGGTCGCGCCGCTGGCGAAGGGCGACGCCGAGGATCTGATCGGCGCGCTCCAGTACGGGAAGATGCTCGGCGCGTTCCGCGGCGAGCCCGCGCTCGATCGCGCGAAGCTCGAAGCCGTGCTCGAGGCGCTGGGGCGCCTGGGCGCTTCCCGCGCGGACATCCGCTCGATCGACGTGAACCCCTTGATCGTGTCCGGCGACACGCCCGTCGTGATCGACGCGCTGGTCGAGCTGGAAGGAGAGGACCGATGAGCTCCGTCGTCGAGAAGTTCCGGCCGCTCTTCTACCCGCGCGGGATCGTCGTCACGGGCGTCTCTCAGCACCCGGGCAAGTTCGGGACCGTGGCGTATCACAACCTGATCGCCTGCGGATACCGGGGGGAGCTCTTTCCGATCAACCGGGAAGGCGTGCGCTCGTTCGACCGTCCGACGTACAAGAGCGTGCTCGAGGTTCCGGCCGGTCGCGCCGATCTGGCCTTCATCTGCACACCGAACAGTGTCAACGAGCAGCTCCTGCGCGAGTGCGCGAAGGTGGGCGTGCGCGCCGCCTTCGTCGCGTCCGCCGGCTACGGCGAGGCCGCCGACGGCCACGAGGCCGAGAAGCGCCTGGTGGCGCTCGGGCACGAGCTCGGCATCCTGATCGCGGGGCCGAACGGCCAGGGGCTGATCTCGACGAGCGTGTCGATGTGCGCGCAGATCGTCGCGCCCTACCCCCCGCCCGGCCCGATCTCGGTCGTCTCGCAGAGCGGCAACCTCGCCTCGAGCTTCATGAACTACGGCTGCCTCACCGGCGTGGGCATGTCGAAGGCGATCTCTTGCGGGAACTCCGCGATGCTCGAGCTCTCCGACTACCTCGAGTACTACGCCGAGGATCCCGAGACCACCGTCTCCCTCAGCTATCTCGAGGGCGTCGGCAACGGCCGCCGCTTCGTCGACGTCGCGCGCGCGCACACCGCGCGCAAGCCGCTGGTGGTCGTGCGCGGAGGAGTCACGAGCGCGGGCAAGAGCGCCGCGAGCAGTCACACGGGCGCGCTCGCATCGGACGACCGCATCTTTTCCGGCGTCTGCCGCCAGGCCGGCATCACGCGCGCCGACACGATCGAGGAAGCGTACGAGGCCGCTGCGGCGTTCGCGACCCAGCCGCTTCCGCGCGGCCCGCGCACGCTGATCTTCACCGTCGCGGGCGGCTGGGGCGTGTTGACGTCGGACGCCTGCGTGCAGGCCGGCCTCGAGCTGATCCCGCTGCCGGCGGACCTGCGCGCGAAGATCGACACGATGGTTCCCGCGCGCTGGAGTCGGAGCAATCCGATCGACCTCGCGGGCGGCGAGACGCGCGACACGATTCCCGAGGTCCTCGACCTGATGGCCGCGCACCCGGACGTCGACGCGATCGTGTATCTCGGCATCGGGATCCAGGCCTCGCAGGGTCAGATGTTCCGCCGCGGACCGTTCTGGCCCGATCACGGTCTCGAACGCATGGGCACCTTCCACGAGAGCCAGGACCGCCGCTACGCGCTCGCCGCGGCCGAAGCGAGCGTACGCCACCAGAAGCCGGTGCTGGTCGCCTCCGATCTCGTCTACACCGACCGCGCGTACGGAAACAGCGGCCCGCTCGGCGTCGCCGAGTCCGGCCGCATCACGTCCCCGTCGGGCCACCGCGCCATCCGCACGCTCTCCCACATGGTCCGCTACGCGCGCTACCTGCAGCGCACGGCATAGTGGGAGGGTCCGCGCGCGTCGGCGGGCGTACACCGATATGGAGGCGAGCGGTCGATTGCTCCGTCGACGGTGAGTCGCGCGACGGCCGGACGCGAAGCCGCCTTCGCGTCCGGCCCGCAAGCCGCGAAGCGGCGCGCAGCGAGCCGAAGGCGAGCGTAGTCAGCGAGTCTGGTCACGACCCGTCGTTCACGGCCAGCTCGACGTGGAGCCGGCCGTCGATGCGGGTCGCGATGACCGTGGTGATGCGCTCGTCCTTGCTGGCGAAGAGGCCGTACTCGGGGCCGGAGCCGCGCGCCTTGTCGATCGTCCAGCCCTCGGCGACGAGTCGCTCGGAGAAGAACCGGTAGACCTCCTCCGGCGCGAGGTCGCCGCCGAACAGCGCGACGTACGAGCCCGCGTGCTCGGAGCGCATCGTCTCGAGCTGCAGGCCCTCCGCGATCGGGATGTCGCGCGGAAACGAGGCGGGCAGCGCGCCGGGCCGATCGGGCTCGCCCGAGGCTACGCCGTTCGGTGACGCTCCCGCTTCGGGCTGTGCGGCGACGGGAGCGCGTCCAGCCTCCGGCACGGCGGGCGCATCCTCGCTGCGCCCGCAGGCGGCGAGCGCGATCAGCGCTGCAAGCGCGAGAGGTCTGCTGAGACGCGCGTGCATCGCGCCCTCCCCGACGCGGAGCAAGTCCGCAGAGTATCACGCGGAAAGCGCGCCGGAACCCGCGTGCGAGTTGCGTCTCGCCTGCCGGCACACACGGGCCGGCGAGGCGAGGCTCCGCTACCGTGCAGATCCGCGCCCGCCCGGAGAACGCCATGACACCCGTTCGCCGCGAGCTGCGTGAGCTGTGGCAGCTCGCCTGGCCGCTCGTGATGACCCAGCTCGGCTTCATGATGCTCGGAGTCGTCGACACGCTCCTGCTCGGGCACCTGTCGGTCGAGGCGCTCGGCGCGTCGGCGCTCGCGAACATGTGGGGCTGGGGTTCGCTGGCGCTCGGAATGGGCGTGGTGCTCGGCATCGACCCGCTCATCTCGCAAGCCCACGGCGACGGCGACGCCCGGGCCGCGGCGCTCGCTCTGCAGCGCGGTGTCGTCGCCGCGCTCGCGGTCTCGATTCCGGTGGCCGCCTTCTGGCTCGTCACCGGCCCCGGCCTGCTCCTGCTCGGGCAGGATCCGGAGATCGCGCGCATGGCGCAGACCTACAACGCGATCCGAGCGCCGAGCGTGCCGTTCTTCCTGGTGTTCACGGCGATGCGCAGCTGGCTCGCGGGACGCGGTGTGGTCGCGCCCGCGATGTGGGTCTCGATCGGGATCAACGTGCTGAACCTGGGCCTGGGCTGGGCGCTGATCTTCGGCCGGCTCGGGCTGCCGCGGCTCGAGCTCGTCGGCGCGGCGTGGGTGGCGAGCCTGGTGACGATCGCGCAGCCGCTCCTGCTGCTCGCGCTGATTCGCGCCGTGCGCCTGCACGACGGTGTGTGGCGCGCGTGGGACCGGCGCTCCTTCGAGCTCCGCGGACTGCTGCAGATCGCGCGGATCGGCCTGCCGGTGGGCGTGCAGTTCTCGCTCGAGGGATGGGCGTGGTCGCTCTCGACCATGATGGCGGGCTGGATCGGCACGGCCGCGCTCGCGGGACACACGATCGTGTTGAACCTGGCGTCGCTCTCGTTCCAGGTTCCGCTCGGGATCGCGCTCGCGGCGAGCGTGCGCGTGGGCAACCAGATCGG
>CAZMKX010000392.1:0-4325 GCA_964566375.1 uncultured Myxococcales bacterium | reverse complement strand
AGACCGTGAACGAGAGCACGCCCGTGCCGATCGCCGTGTTCAGCACCGTCTTGTACGCGAAGAGCTTCTTGCGCGAGAACACGGTGATGATCTCGGCCACGATGCCGACGGCCGGGAGCAGCACGACGTAGACCTCGGGGTGGCCGAAGAACCAGAACAGGTGCTGCCACAGGATCGGGTCGCCGCCGCGGTTCGGGTCGAAGAACGCGGTGCCGAGCTGCTGATCGAACAGCATCATGATGGCGCCCGCGATCAGCGGGCCCACCGACGCCATGAACAGGATGCTCGCGATCACGATCATCCAGACGACCATCGGAATGTCGTAGAACTTCATTCCCGGCGCGCGCGCGTTCATGGCCGTGGTGACGAAGTTGATGCCGCCGAGCAGGAACGCGACGAACTCGAGCGCGATCGCGAGCAGGAAGATCGACGAGCCGAGGCCCGTCAGGCTGTACTCGGCCTTCGCCATGAGCGGCGGGTACATGGTCCAGGCGCCGGCGGAACCGCCGCCCTCGACGAAGAACGACGCGAACAGCACGAACACCGAGATCAGGAAGATCTGGTAGGAGAGCCGGTTGATCTTCGGGAAGACCATGTCGTCCGCGCCGATCATCAGCGGGATCAGGTAGTTGCCGAATGCCGCGATCAGCACCGGCATGGCCACCCAGAAGATCATGATCGCGCCGTGGTTGGTCACGAGCATGTTGTAGTCGGCCGGCGTCACGAGCCCCCAGCCCGGCACGTTCATGCCGGGGAAGGCCATCTGCATGCGGAACACGTACGAGAAGAAGCCCGCGACGACCGCGAGGGCCATGCCCGTGAACATGTACTGGAAGCAGATGATCTTGTGGTCGGTCGAGAGCAGGTACTTGCTGACGAACGATTGCTCGGCGTGATGCCCGCCGTGATCGTGCGCGTGCTCGGCGTGTTGGACGACCATCGCTCTACTCTCCTGCCGCGGACGTGCTGTGCGACGCGACCCAGGCCGCGTGCGCCTCGGGCGTCTCGATGAAAACGCGCCCCGGCATCAGCGCGTGGCCGATGCCGCAGATCTCGGCGCACTGGATGTCGTGCTCGCCCGTCGCGATCGGCTTGAACCAGCCGGTCACCACGCGACCGGGAATCGCGTCCTGCTTCAGCCGGAAGACCGGCACCGAGAAGCTGTGCAGGACGTCGCGCGACTCGAGCTTGAACGCGTACGTCTTCCCGACCTGGACGTGCAGCTCGTCGACGGTCTTGATGTCGTCCGGCGTATCGAGCCGGCCGTCGGCGCCGGGGTGCACGAAGCTCCACGCCCACTGCTGCCCGACGATGCGGACCGTCTCGTCGATGGGCGGAATGTTCTGCTTCACGTGGTACCAGACGCGGATCGCGAAGAAGAGGATGACGACGTCACAGGCCAGAACGAGGTAGTGCGGATAGGCGATCCACTTCTTCTCGCTCTTGAGCTCGCCCGTGATGTACTGCGCGGGCACGCCCGGCTTCTTGCGGAAGCGCAGGACCAGATAGGCGAAGACGATCTGGACCAACATGAACCAGAACGCGATCACGATCCAGAAGATCATGTCGAAGACGACGTCGATGTCGGCCGCGAAGCTCGAGAGCGCAGGAACCCAGTGCTCGATCATTTTCGCCTCACTGCTTCAGGATGACGAAGTAGAACGCGGCGGCGACCCAGGCCAGCACGCCCACGGTCGTGATGATGAAGACGCGCCAGGAGAGCTCTTCCGCGGTGTACGTCTTGGCCATGGCTACTTCGCCCCTCCTGTCGCGGGCGCCGGCGGAAGCGTCGCGATGTACGCCAGCACGTCCTTGATGGACTGATCGTCGGACAGGAGCATCGACATGCCGCGCATCGCGGCGCCGGTCACGTCGCGCGGATCGGTGCCGCGGATGCCCTGCTGGTAGTTCTTGATCTGCGTCAGCTGGTACCAGTCGCTCGTGTGGCTGAGCGACGGAGCGCCAACGGCCTCGACGCCCTCGCCGCCGGCGCCGTGACAGCCCGAGCAGGTCGCGTAGAGCGCGGCGCCGCGCGTCGCGTCGCCCCCGGTGAGCTCCGGCTGGATCGGGACCGGGGGAAGCGTCGCGACGTACATCGCGACGGACTGCACGTCCTCGGGCGTCTTCAGCCAGCGCGCCATCGGCCGCATGCGCATGCCGGCGAGGTCGTCGAAGTGCGTCGCTCGCACGCCGTCCTTGAAGTAGTTGAGCTGCTTCACGACGTACCACGGGGCCTGCCCCGCGATCGACGGCGCGAGCGCCAGCTTGTTGCCCTGACCCTGCGCGCCGTGACAGTGCGCGCAGAGCGAGAACAGCTCCCGCCCGCGCTCGACGTCCTGCGCGTGCGCCGCGGTCGCCAGCAGCGCGGCCAGCGTGGTCAGAATCCAGAGGGTCCGCACGCGCTTCATCGTACCCTCCCCCGTGGTTGCCCCAAGGTCGTCTCCCCCATTACCCGCGACGCCCGGCGTAGAGGGGAATCGCAGTCGCTGTTTACTCGGAACGCGAGTTCGGGTCAAGGCGACCGACGGCCGGCGACGCTGCAACAAAACAGTGCAGCGCCGGGCATCTAGCGACGCGGCCGCGTCCGGACGACGCGCGCGTAGAGCTCCTCGAGGCGCTCCGCCTGGAGCGCGAGCGTGTGGCGGTCGAGAATCCGCTCCCGCGCCGCCTTTCCGCGCGCCTGCCAGCGGGCCGGATCGCGCCAGAGCTCCGTGAACGCCGCGGCCAGCGCCTCCGGCGTCTCGTCGCAGAGCGCGCCCGTCTCGCCGTCGCCGACGGTCTCGGGCAGGATCCCCCGCCGGCTCGCGATCGTCGGGATCTCCATCGCCATGGTCTCGAGCACCGCCCGGCACGAACCGTCCGAGCCCGGGACGACGAAGACCAGGGCGTCCATCAGCGCGAGCGTGTCGCGGTAGTCCGCGCGGCGGTAGCCCGCGCGCACGACTACGTCGCCGAGACCCAGCGACGCGGCCGGCTCCTCGAGCACCTGCCGCGCGCGCGTTCCGCGGCCGATCACGAGCAGACGCAGGCCGGGCGCCTCGCGCCGCGCGCGCGCGAGCGCCTCGAGCACGAGCTCCACGCGCCGGTGCGGCTGAAGGCGCGCCACCATCCCGATGACGCGATCGCCGGGACGGATGCCGAGCTCCGCGCGCAGGCCGTCGGGCGCCGCACGCCGGACGAAGGTCGACGCATCGACCGCGCCGGGAACGACGCCGACGCGCTCCGGTGTCAGGCCCAGGTCGTCGGCCGCGCGCGCGGCGATCCGCGCCGACAAGACCGCAAGCCCGTCGCAGCCGAGCGGCCCGTACAGCCAGCGGTTCCAGAGGCGATTCGGGATCGGCTCGCCGTGGCTCCAGGTCGCGACCACCCGGGTGCGGAGACCGCGCGAGGCCAGCCGGGCGAGCAGGTGCGCGCGCGCGTGCTGTACGTGGACGAGGTCGTAGCTCCGCGCGCGCAGGAACGCGCGCAGGCGGCGGACCTCGGCGCCGTCGCGAATCGGGACATAGCCCTGTCCGCGGGCCGGCGCATACACGGGCACGACCCCGCGCTCGCGGGCGCGCTCCCCGAGCGCCCCCGCGTGACCGGCGGGCGCATCCGGAAACGCGGCGTCGACCTCGTGCCCCCGCGCGCGCAATCCGGTGACCGCGTGCACGAGCGGTTCCGCAGGACCAGTCCACTTCCAGTCACTCGTGAGCGCGAGGATCTTCATGGCGCGGCGCGTCGCTCGAGCTCCCAGAGCTTCGCGTACTTCATGAACACGTAGTACGCGCCCGCGACCGAGACGATCAGCCCCGGGATCCCCTTCCGGAAGCCCTGGCGCAGGAAGTAGCTCTTCACGAAGCGCGCGGGCGGTCGCAGGACGAGATCGCGCAGCCGGAAGCGGACTCCGGCGTCCGCGAGCGAGCGCGCCATGCGCGCCGAGAAGCGGTCCATGGTCTGGATGTGGTCGGAGAGGTTCCGGTAGTTCCAGTGGAAGAGCCGGCCGGGCAAGCGCTCGACGGGGCCGTCGAGCTCGACGCGATCGTGCGGATCGAGCCCGCCCCAGCGACCGCGCGAGCGGCGGAACACCCGCAGCTGCCAGTCGGGATACCACTCGCCGTGATCCTGCCAGACGCCGAGATAGTGAGTCACGCGGTCGAGCGCGTAGCCCGACACGCGGCCGTCGTCGCGCGCGAGCGAGCCGCGGATGTTCGCGGCGAGCTCGGGCGACAGCGCCTCGTCCGCGTCGAGGCAGATCACCCAGTCGTGCTTGGCGCGGTCGAGGGCGAAATTCTTCTGGTTCACGTAGCCCAGGAACGGCTGCTCGATCACGACGTCGGTGTACT
>CAZMKX010000391.1:0-4339 GCA_964566375.1 uncultured Myxococcales bacterium | reverse complement strand
CGGTTGATCTCGTCGGCGAGGATCACGTTGTGGAAGAGCGGGCCGCGGTGCAGGCGGAAGGTGCCGGTCGCGGGCTCGTACACCTGCGTGCCGAGCAGGTCCGCGGGCAGCAGGTCCGGCGTGAACTGGATGCGCCGGAAGCCCAGGTCGAGCACGCGCGCAAAGGCGCGCACCGCCGTCGTCTTGGCCAGCCCGGGCACGCCTTCGACGAGCACGTGCCCCTGACACAGCAATGCGATCAGGAGTCCGTCGACCAGCTCGCGCTGGCCGACGAGCACGCGCGCCATCTCGCGTCGGATCCGCTCTACCGCATCACTCAAGGTTCACCGCCGCGCGAGTCTACCTCACGGCGGCGCGGGGCTGGGAGCGGGTTCGGGCTCCGCCTCGCCGCCGCCGCTGCCGGGGATCAGCTTGCCGAGCGTGCGCACGCCCATCATCACGGCTTCGGACGCGAAGCCGACGACGTTGCGCACGCGCTCGGGCGCGAGCGGCGTCACGCGCAGGTCGTCGCGCGGACCGTCGAGCCGGAAGTACAGCGCGAGCAGGTTCTCGTCCTTGCCGAGCACGACGTTGCGCACGAGCGGGAGGCTGCCGATCACCGAGTCGAGCGTCTGCAGGAAGAGCAGCGCGACGACGAAATCCGACTCCTTCGTAGGCGTGTCGAGCCGCATCTCGCCGCTGCCGAGCATGCGGAGCTGAGGGCCGAGCAGCTTGCCGTCGGAGAGACCGAGGCGACCCTTCTCGAGCTTGAAGTCCATCGTCAGCGAGTCGTAGGGCAGGGGCCTTCCGATCAGCCCGCTCACGCCCGAGAGCGACGGCAGGCGCGCGAGCGCGACGAGCGCCGGCAACTTCGACACCGTGCCGTTCGCGAGCGCGAGCCCGATGTCGAGCTCGCCGTCGCGAGCGAAGCGGCTCTCGCGGCTCAGCGCGCCGGCGATGCTGCCCTTGGCGTGTCCCGTTCCGGTGACGCTATCGGCCGGCAGGCCGAAGACCGAGGCGAGGGGTGCGGCGTCGAACTTGCGCACGTCGAGCGCGAAACGGAACGGCGCGCGCCCGGCCTCGGCGAGCGACACCTCGCCCGAACCGGTCGCTGCGCCGCCCGAGAGCACGGCTTCGATCTCCGGAAACGTGACGTTCGCACCGGTCGACTCGATCCGCGCCTTGACCTTCTCGAGCGTCAGCTCGCCGACCTCGAGCGTGTCGAGCGCGATGTCCGCCGACAGCCAGCGCGGCCCGGTCGTCGGACGGCCGGGCGCGGTGCCCGCCAGGTAGCGGATGTCGACGTCGATCCGGTCGGCAGACGGATCCCACTTCACGTCGAACTCGGCCGGCGCGCCGCCCAGGATTCCCCTCACGTTCTGCGCCAGAACCCCTCCCCGGGGAAATCGCAGCCGCCCCGACGCTTCGCGAATCGGCAGGACGAACGCCGGGTAGCGCAGGTCGAGATCCGTGAACAGGACCGAGGGCGGCTCCTCGTCCGAGTCGTCGTCACGGGCGAGGCCGTCCACCGCGGCGGAGAGGCCGACCAGGTCCGCCTCGGGCCCGCCGACGACCTCGTCCTCGTCCGTCGGCAGGCCGATCAAGCGGTCGAGACCGTCGAGACGCACGTCGATCTCGGGCGTCGGCTCGCCGTCCTCGACCATGTGCAGCCGGTGGATCGCCATCACGTTGCCGCGGATCTCGAGCTCGCCGGACAGGCTCTCGAGGCGCGTCTCGGGGCTCGGTTGATAGACGCCGTCGCGCGCGCGCAGAGACAGCGAGAAGCTCTCGGGCGCGAGCGGGCCGTCGAACGAGAGCCGCTCGGCCGCCGTGGTTCGCGGCACGTCGATCACCAGGTGGGTGTCCTCGACGGTGCCCGCGACGATCCGCTCGGCGACCAGACGCCACGTGTCGATCTTCATACCCAGGATCGACAGCGCGTTCAGGCGATCGCGTCGTCCGGGCTCGAACGGCGCGAGTCGCAGGTCGAGCGCGATCCGCCCTGGAGTGCCGCCGTCGTACGTGAACGCGCCCGTCGCGACCAGATCGTCGAGCGCCAGCGGCCGGAGTCCGATCGTGACGACATCGCCCCGCCAGTCGACGTCGAGTCCGAGCTTCGCGCTCGCCGGGGCGATCGGCTGGGCGAGCGAAGGCACCCGCAGCGCGAGCTTCGCGAACGTCAGGTCGAGCTTGCCGGTCACGTCGCCGTCGCCGTAGGCGTAGCCCAGCTCGAAGCGGCCGTTCGCGACACCGCGCGCCTTGAGCGCGTCCTGCGGAAGTGTGGCGAGGTCGAGTGCCGCGACCGTTCCGCGCGCCTCGACCTGGCTGCGGTCGGCGGAGAACGTGAGCGCGAGCTCGCCGATCCGGGTCTCGCCGCGCGCCACCCGACCACTCGCCTCGCCGTCGATCCGGGTGCCGAAGCGGGTCCGGCGGGCCTCGAGCCGAAGGCCGCGCGCGACCCACGGTGCACCCGAGCCCGGCTGGTACCAGACCTCGCCGTCGCTGAGAGAGATGCCCAGTCGCGGCAGGCGCGACAGGTCGAACGGGGCTCCGGGAGCGCCTTGGGCGGCGGCGTGCAGGCGCAACACCGGCTGGCGCAGGACCCAGTCGAGCGGCAGGAGCTGGCCGGCCAGGAGCCGGGGCCATGCCTGGCGGCCGAGCGCGTGCTCGACCTCGAGCAGCGGTGGCGCGTCGTCGCCCTCGACCTCGAACACGCGCAGCTTCTCGATCTCGACCTCGAGGCTCGCCCCGGGACGGAACGCGATCGCGCCGATCTCGACGTGCTTGCCGGACAGCCGCGAGAGCGCGCCGGCGACGAAGGCGCTGTCGGCGGTGTAGATCAGCAGCGCGAGCGCGGACGCGGACACCAAGCCGAGCAGCAGGGCCGCGACGCCGATTCCGCGCCAGATCCGCCGCGCGCGGCCTGTCCTCGGCTCGGGTTCGGGCTGCGCCAGGGCGGTCTCCTCTCACGGAAAAAGCGGTCCAGTTGCGTATCACGTGCCGGCACGCGGAGCGCGCAGGGTCGCGCAACACCTTTGCAAATTCGAGTGGGTCGGTCGCCTCTCGGACGCGCGGCCGGCGAGCGGCCTCGGCCCGTAAATGCCGGCCGTCGCTAAAGAAGCGGATCGGCAGTCCCGATCGGATGCGGTGAATACGCAATAGGGAGCGCCCAAGGAGAAGGGGGGCATCTCTACCTGACTTGGAAGGAGCTCCACGGAATGGAGCACATGAGTTTGCACGAAAGCATGGACGACAAGCAGCCTCGGAAGCGAAACCGGGTGCGTGAGCTGCGCGAGAACAAGCTCATGACCCAGGCCCAGCTGGCGAAGAAGGCCAAGGTCGCCCTTCGCACCATCCACTCCGTGGAAAAGGGCATGAACTGCCGGATGGACACGAAGCGCAAGATCCTGCTCGCACTGGGGATGCGCTTCGAGGACAAGGACCAGGTCTTCCTCGACTGAGTCCACGTCCGAGACGGAAGAAGAGACACGGCGCCGGCGACGGACCGTGTCTCTTTTTTCGTGCCCGCGCGATGCCAGCTAGACTCCGCGCATGGCGCGAGCGTCTGCCAACTTCCTTCGCGACGTCGGTCGACTGCTCACGCGCAGCCACGACCTGTCGGAGACGCTCGAGAACGTCGTGCGCCTGGTCGCCCGCTGGATGCACGCGTCCGCCTGCTCGATCTACGTGCTCGAGGAGGACGGCGAGACGCTGGTCCTGCGCGCGACGCGCGGGCTGAACCCACGCGCCGTCGACCGCGTGCGCATCCGTCTGGGGCAGGGGATCGCCGGCCGAGCGCTGCAGCAGCGCGAGACGATCGCGGTGCCGGACGTGCAGCTCGATCCCCGCGTGCAGACCGTCTCGTTCTCGGGCGAGCAGCGCTTCCGCTCCCTCGTGGCGGTGCCGCTCCTGGTCCGCGGCGAGCCGGTCGGCGTCCTGACGGCGCGCACCGCGCGCGTGCGCGTCTTTCCGCCCGAGCAGCTCGAGCTGCTCGAGATGATCGCCGCGCAGGTCGGCTCGATCGTGCTGAACGCGCGGCTTCTCGACCGCGCGCTGCGCGAGGGCGGACCCGCCAAGCGCTTCGCGCCTCGCGCGCCCGAGCCGCTCGCACGCGGCACCGTGCTGCGCGGGATCGGCAACTCGCCGGGGATCGCGCGCGGTCGCGTGCACGTGATCGCGCCGCGGCTCGATCTGGCGACCATCGAGTACGAGCCCGCGCGCACACCCGAGGCCGAGTGGCGCGCGTTGCAGCGCGCGCTGCGCCAGACCGTGCGCCAGCTGAACGACCTGCGCTCGAGCGTCGGCGAGCGCTTCGGCGAGGAGCTCGCGGACGTCTTCACGACGCACATCATGATCCTCG
>CAZMKX010000390.1:2069-4340 GCA_964566375.1 uncultured Myxococcales bacterium | reverse complement strand
CGGATGCGGCCGTTCGACGGCCAGCCGACCTCGCCGATCACCACGGGCTTGCCGGGGAACTTCTTCTTCACCTCGGCGAGGCGTTCCGTCACGAAGCCGATCGCGTCTTCGGCGTGGACGCCTTCCCAGTACGGGAGCAGGTGGACGGCGATGAAGTCGACGTCGCGGGCCAGCTCGGGATGCGCGAGCCAGACGTGCCAGGGCTCCGCCGTTCCGACCGGGACGTTCAGCTGGGCGCGCACGCGGCGCAGGTAGCCGGCGAGCTGGCGGGTCTTCATGTCGCCCCGCAGGAGCACCTCGTTGCCGACCATGACCCGCGTGACGTTCGGGTTGGCCTGGACGCTCGCCAGGAGGTTCTTGATCTCGCGCTCGTTCTTCTTCTTGTCGGCGTCGAGCCAGGCGCCCGCCGTCACTTTCAGGCCGACCTCGCCGGCCAGGCGCGGGATCTGGTCCATCCCGTCGAGCGAGGTGTAGCTGCGCACCGAGCGCACGTGCGGCGCAAGGTGGCGCAGATCCTCACGGATCTGCGCTTCGGTGGGGAAGATCTTGTCGATCGGCCCCTGACCTTCCCGGTACGGGCTGAACGATACGCCGGCGATCTTCCCTTCCCAGGGAGGCGGCTCCACCGGGCGGTTCAAGAACGCGAAAACGGCAAAGTTGGCGACGACGACGAGGAGCAGGATGGTCAGGCTGGAGCGACGCATAGGGTTTGGCGCCCCGTCCGCAGCCTTCGCCCAACCCCCGGATACACGTCGGGCACTGCGTCCGTTTCCGGGAGACTCGCGTCTCGACCCGTGGCGGGCATGCTCAAGGCCTGTAGTGGGACTCGAACGAGGGAGGCGACGGTTGTCTTGGCGGTCTCTTTACCAGTCCGAGAACTGGCTTGCGGAGGGAATCGGCGTCCGTTGAGGGTGACCGGGCTGCAACTCGCAGACGGTCGACCAACGCCAACAAAGGCTCCGCACGGGACGCGATTATATACGCCGCCCGGGCGCTGTCTATTCGAACTGACCCGGACGAGGGGGCCGCATTTTGATGCGTCCCCCGGGCCGGGGCCGCGACGCGACACGGGAAAGCTGGCAGGGCCGCCGACCGCCTGTAGCGTGTGGCCTGCCGTGCCCGCCCGACGACGAATTGCCCACGATCGCCCCGCGCTCTCGAGCGCGTTGCGCGGAGATTCCGTGCTCGCCGCGGGCCTGTGCGCGGCGCTCGCGCGTGGCGGCCCCGTCGATCGCTACACACATTCGTTTCACACCTACCCCGCGGGAATGCACGCGGACGCCGCGCGCGAGCTTCTCGCGCTCTTCCCCGGGGATTCGGTCTTCGATCCGTTCTGCGGGGGCGGCACCGTGCTCGTCGAGGGCCGTGCGTCGGGACGCCACACGCACGGGAGCGACGTATCTCCCGTCGCGATCCGCGTCGCGCGCGCGCGTACCGCGACGCCCGACGAGGCGGGGCTCACCGCGTTCCGCTCGCGCGCGCGAAGGCTCACCGAGCTCGCGCGCGAAGCCTCGTCGGCGGGCGCGCTGCCACGCGACGAGATCCTGCGCGTCGTGGAGCGCTGGTTCGCGCCGCACGTGCTGCGCGAGCTCGAGTCGTTGCGCGCCGGAATCGCCGATTCGGACACGGCCGTCCGCGGCCTGCTCGAGGCGGTCTTCTCCTCACTGATCGTGAAGGTCTCCTGGCGCGCATCGGACACGAAGGCCGTGCGCGAGAAGCACGAACGTCCCGCGGGTACGACGGCGATCCTCTTCCACAAGAAGACGCGCGAGCTCGCGCGGCAGATGGCGGAGCTGCGCGACGCGCTTCCGCCCGGCACGCCACCGTCGGAGATCGCCCTCGCGGACGCGCGCGAAGCGCGGCTCGCGGCGCCCGTCGCGCTCGTGCTCACCTCGCCGCCCTACCCGTCGACGTACGACTACCTGCCGATGCAGCACCTTCGCCTGGTCTGGCTCGGCGAGCGGCCGGATCCCGGCCGAGAGATCGGCGCGCGGCGACTCTGGCGCGGAGGCATGCGGCGCGCGCGCGACCTCTGGCGGCGCGACACCGATCAGTGGACCGCGAACGCGGCGCGCGCGCTCACGCCGGGCGGACACCTGATCGTCGTGATCGGCGACGGCCTGCTGCCGAGCGGGGTCGTGGACTCCGCGCAGCCCACGCTCGACGCGGCGGAGCGCGCGGGCCTGCGGCTCGTCGCCGGCGCCTCGGTCGAACGTCCCGAGCACGCGGGCCGCACGAACCGGCGCGAGCACGCCTTCGCCTTCCGCAAGG
>CAZMKX010000390.1:0-1969 GCA_964566375.1 uncultured Myxococcales bacterium | reverse complement strand
GCGCGCGCCTTCAGGCTCGCGATCGTCTCGGTTTCGTCGCTCATTGCCGGCCCTCGCGCGCGCACGCTGGCGCAGGCGCGGATGCTAGCAGGGCGAGGCCTCAAGTCCGCGCGCCAAATGCCCGTTCGGGTACACGACATGCGACGCGCGTGGCTCGCGCTCTTGCTCCTCGCGGTGAGCGGGATCGCTCGGGCCGACCTGCGTTCAGCGCCCGCCTGGTACGACCCGACCTGGCACTACCGCGTGCCGGTCGCGCTTCCCGCCGCCTCGGCGGTGAATAGCACGATCGTCGTCGACGTGGACTTCGCGGCGCAGCTGACACAGCTCGGGATCAGCGGGACCTTCGACCTGAACTCGCCGCGCGTGACGCGCGCGGACGGAACGACGCTCGTGGCGGCGCAGGAGTTCACGGACGTGAAGTACGCCGGCGCGACGGACGCCGCCGCGAACAGCCGCGGCGAAATCCGCTTCCTGGCCCAGGACGCGGGCGCGCAGACCTACTGGCTCTACTTCGACATCACGCAGAACGGCGCCAAGGCCGCGACCGCGCTCGCCACCCGGATCAACGGGAACTTCGAGCACTCGAGCGGCGCCACCCCGACGAACTGGACGATCGCCACCACCGGCTCGGCGGGCGGCCACGACGCCACCGTGCTCACGAGTCCGGGTGCGCCGGCCACCGTGAACCTCGCCGCCGGCTGCAACGACAACGCGACGGCCGGCGTCGACAACGCGTCGAACACCGGCCTTTCGTGGTTCCTGCTCGGCTACCGCTCGCGCTGCGAGGACAGCCCGGGAAACACCACCGAGTTCATCCGCGTGTCGCGCACGATCGACGTTCCCGCGGGCGCCGCGGCGGGCAGCTTCGTCTATCAGTTCCGCTACCAGGCCTTCGACTCGCTCGCGAGCTCCACGACGTACGACTGGATGACGCTCGACGTCAATGGAACGCTCGTCAACCACACGGCGCTCGGCATCGCCAACCCGCTCGGCGATCTCAACCTCCAGACCTACGGGGTGGGCCGCAATCCGACCTACGGACCGGTCCTGCTCGACGCCGGCTGGCGGACCGCCACGTTGAACCTCTCCGCATACGCGGGAACCACCGTGACGGTGCGATTCACCATGCGCTTCTATTCCGGCGACGATCTGTACAAGTCGTGGGTGAAGCTCGACGACGTCGAGTGGAGCCGCCAGAACGGCACGATCACGAGCTCGCAGGTGCAGGCGTTCGGCGCGAACGTCACGGCACCGAACGACACCGGCGTCACCCCCGCCTCGACCTACCAGCTCTCGCAGCGCCTCACGATCCGCGCGGCGGTGCAGGCGACGACCTCGGCCGTGCGCGCGGACGTGATCGATCCGGGCGGCACCACCGTCGCGACCGGCGTGATCCTCTACGACGACGCCACGCACGGCGACGCCGCCGCAGGCGATCGCATCTTCACGAACGACGGCTCGGTGATTGCAAATCCGACCTACACCTTCAGCGGCTCGGACGCCGAGGGCGCCGGCTGGCTCGTGCGCGTGTACGCGCGCGACGGATCCTCGAGCACGCTCGGCGCCACGAACGGGCACGTCCACCGCTCGGGCCTGCCGAACACGCCGCAGAGCCAGGCGAACTTCTGGAACATCGACGAGCAGGTCTTCACGTTCGTGAAGGTCAATCTCGTGATCGTCGGCTCGCTCGCCACGATCTCCGATCCGATCAACGGCGTGACGAATCCGAAGTCGATCCCCGGCGCGATCGTGCAGTACACGTCGGTCGTCACCAACCAGGGCGCGGGCGCCTCCGACGCGAACTCGTTCCGCTACTCGAACCCGGTTCCCGTGAACGGCGAGCTCGTCGTCACGGACATCGCCGGACCCGGCAGCGGCCCGGTCGTGTTCACGCAGGGCACGCCGAGCAGCACGCTCGTCTACACGTACGTCTCGCTCGCGAGCGGCGCCGACAGCCTGGAGTTCTCGA
>CAZMKX010000389.1:0-4347 GCA_964566375.1 uncultured Myxococcales bacterium | reverse complement strand
GAACCGGAATGACCGACTCGATCTCGCCGCGGGAGTTCGTGGAGCGCATGACGCTTCCAGTGCAGCAGGCGATGGCTGCCGTGCGCTGGCTCGAGGGCCGTGTGCGAAACCGGCCCAAGGCGGACGAGCTGACGCCCGAGAAGGCTGCGCTCACCGACGGCGATTGCGTGTCGCAGGAGATCCTGCTGGTCGCGCTGCGCGCGTACGCGCCGTGGATCTCGGTTGCGGTCGAGGAGGACACGCCGACGGCCGCCGCGTTCGCGGCGAATCGATCCGACGAAACGGTCGTGATCGATCCGATCGACGGCACGGCGCGCTATCTGCGCGGCGACGGGCCATACGCGATCCTGGTCGGGCTCGAGCGTCAGGGGCGCGTCGAAGCCGCGCTCGTCGCGGTGCCACAATTCGGTGTGCTCGCGCGCGCGGTGCGCGGAGAGGGCGCCGAGATCTCGATCGCAGACGGCGCATTCGCGCCCGCTCGAGCGCAGCGCAGCGGCGCGCAGCTGCTCGTCTCGCACGGTCTCCGACAGGACGTGCGCGCGCGCGCGAACGCGGCGCTCTGGAAGCCGATCGTCGCCGCGGGCGGCGCGATCGGCGTCGCGCCGCTCCTCGACGGCTGTAGCGGTGGACTGCGCATCGCCGCCGACGGGACGGGCGTCTCGCGCCG
The DNA here is from genome assembly GCA_964566375.1 of uncultured Myxococcales bacterium. Lineage (GTDB taxonomy): Bacteria > Myxococcota_A > UBA9160 > SZUA-336 > SZUA-336 > VGRW01. The sequence goes on along the minus strand of CAZMKX010000389.1, from coordinate 3,680 downwards.
TGCGTGGATCTCGGCGCTGCCGACGCTCGAAGCGGGCGGGTGCGTCGAAACACTCGGAGGCCCGCTGCCGGAGCGGTACGAGGCCGGCGTCGCGGGTGTGCTGGTCGGCGCGAGCGCGGCCGAGGTCGCGCAGCTCCGCGAGCTGCTCGGCTAGGTCGTCACCCGGTAGATCGTCGTGTGCGCGTAGATCTCGCCGGGGCCGAGGCGCGTCGATGGGAAATCCGCGCGATTCGGGGAATCGGGGAACGCCTGCGTCTCGAGGCAGACGCCGTGGAAGCGCCCGTAACGCGCACCTCCGTGGCCGAGCAGCGTTCCCTCCAGGAAGTTCCCGGTGTACAGCTGAACACCGGCTTGTGTCGTCTCGACCTCGAGCGCGCGGCCGCTGGCGGCATCGCGCAAGCGCGCGACCAGCCGCAACCCGCGCCCCCGCAGCGCGAAGCAGTGGTCGTAGCCGCCGCGCTTCGCGAGTCTTTCCGCCTCCGCGATCCGAGCGCCGAGCGGGAACTCCCGCCTGAAGTCGAACGGAGTTCCGTCCACCGCGCGAAGCTCTCCCGTCGGAATTCCGTCCGCGTCCACCGGCAGGTACGCATCGGCGTCGAGCCAGAGCGAGTGATCGAGCACCGGACTCGCACCGCCGTCGCGAAGGTTCCAGTACGCGTGGCTCGCCAGATTCACGATCGTCGCCCGGTCGCTGCGTGCACGCAGGTCGATGCGTAGCGCATCGTCGTCCGCGAGCGCGTAGGTCACCTCCGCCTCGAGCGTTCCCGGGTAGCCCTCTTCGCCGTCCGGGCTCGTCACGCGGAAGCGGAGCGCTGCGCCGACGCGTTCGGCGCACCACGTCTTCCAGGCGAGCCCGTGCGCGCCGCCGTGCAGATGGTGCGCCCCGTCGTTGCGCGCCAGCGTGTGGGCCCGCCCGTCGAGCGCGAAGCGGGCGTTGGCGATGCGGTTCGCGTAGCGCCCCGCGATCACGCCCAGGTACGGATGGGGCGCGGCGTAGCGCGCAGGATCCGGAAAGCCGAGCACGAGATCCGCGGCATCGACGCGCAAGCGCGTGAGTGCGGCGCCGTGCGACGTGAAGCTCGCCTCGCTGCCGCGCGCGTTCCGAAGGGTGTAGAGCTCCGCCATCGACGCCGAGTCTACGCGCTCGCCGCCGGGTCGCCCGCCCGCGCGATCCGGTCTAGGTTGTCGGCGATGGGTGAGTCTGAGCTCGCGCGCGAGATCTTCGCGCAGCCGCAAGTCCTGGAGCGCTTTCGTGCGAGCGAGGGCGATCGAGTGCGGGCGCTCGGTGCACAGCTCGCGCTGCGACGGCCCGTGGGCGTGATGATCGCCGCGCGCGGCAGCTCCGATCACGCCGCGGTGTACGCCAAGTACCTGCTCGGCGCGAGAGCGGGCGTGCCGGTCGCGCTGGCGGCGCCGTCTCTCGCCACCTTGTACGACCGCGCGCCGCGGCTCGCGGGCTGGGTCGTGCTCGGCATCTCGCAGTCAGGCGCGTCGCCCGACGTCGTGCAGGTGATCCAGGCCGCACGCGCGCAAGGCTGTCCGACGCTGGCGTTCACGGATCGCGCGGATTCGGCGCTCGCCTCCGCGGCCGAGCACGTCGTGCCCCTGCACGTCGGCGGCGAACGCGCGGTCGCGGCCACGGGCTCCTTCACGGCGGCGCTGTACGCACTCGCGCATCTCGTCGCAGGCTGGCGCGGCGAGGACGAGCCCGCGCTCGCCTTCGCGCCCGAGCTCGCGCAGCGCGCCGTCGAGCTGCAGCCCGCCGCACGGGCGCTCGCGAGCTCGCTCGCCGACCACGCGAACTGCGCGGTGATCGGGCGCGGCTTCGGCTTCCCCGTCGCGCTTGAGTGGGCGCTCAAGCTGAAGGAGGTGGCGGGCGTCTTTGCCGAGCCGTTCTCGGCGGCGGACTACCGCCACGGACCGATCGCGCTCGCCGCGGCGGGCGCGCCCGTCTTTACGATCGAGCTCGCGGGACCCGCGCGCGCCGACGTGCGCCGGCTCGGCCACGATCTGCGCGCGCGCGGCGCACGCCTCGTGCGCGTATCCGATGAGGAAGGCGCCGACCTGACCCTGCCGGTCGCCGACGAATGGCTCGCCCCGATCTCCGCCGCGATCGTCGGTCAGCTGCTCGCGTTCTGGCTCGCGCGCGCGCGCGGCCGCGACCCCGATCGCCCGATCGGGCTCACGAAGGTCACGCGCACGCTCTGATCAGAAGGCGAGCTTCAGACCCGCGGTCTTCCACGGCATCGCGACGAGCTTGCCCGTCGCAGAGAGGGTGATGAAAGCCGTGCGCAGCTCCGGTCCGCCGAAGCAGAGATTCGTCGTCAAGGGGTCCGGCATCGGCACGTGTTCCACGCGCGAGCCGTCCGGCGAGAGGATCGTGATTCCGCCGTTCGCGATCGTCGCGACGCAGACGTTTCCCTCCGCGTCGACGGCGAGCGAGTCGAGAAGCTGCATTCCCGGCAGGCCGACGAGGAGATGTCCGCCGTTCGGCGAGGCGTGCGGCCGGACTTCGCCCGGACCCGCCAGATCCCACCAGAACACGCGGCCGGTGTGGGTCTCCGCGACGTACACGCGCGCGCCGTCGGGCGAGAGGCCGACACCGTTCGGTGAATCCAGCGGGTAGACGACCTCGCGGATCGAGCGGCCGTCCGGGCTCGCGTAGTAGAGGCCGCCGCGGTCGCGGTCGCGCGGACGCGTCTTGCCGTGGTCGGTGAACCAGAAACCGCCGCTCGCGTCGAAGACCAGATCGTTCGGGCCGCGCAGCGCGTGCGCTCCGCACGCGGTGTAGAGCGTCTCGACCGCGCCGCTCGCCAGGTCGACCCGCTGGATGCTTCCGCCGGCGTAGTCGGTCGGCTGGTTCCCGGGAAGCAGGTACGGACCGGCCTGGTGCCACTCGAAACCGCCGTTGTTGCAGACGTAGACCTTGCCGTCGGGCCCGATCGCCGCGCCGTTCGGCCCGCCTCCGGTCTTCGCGACGACCGTCGTCTTCCCGTCGGGCGACACGCGCGTGAGCGTTCCGCGCTGGATCTCGACGAGCAGCACGCTGCCGTCCGGCAGCGCGATCGGGCCTTCGGGAAACTGCAATCCGGATGCGATCTCGCGCAGCGCGCTCATGGGGCGTCCTCCCGCGCGATTCTAGACGAGCGTGAGCAGGCGGTGCGCGCCGATCGTGCGCTCCTGGATGGGCACGCCGTGCGGGCACGCGCCCAGGCACGGCGCCGCGCAGCCGATGCAGACGTCGGCCTGCTTCTCGAGCTTCGCGTAGAGCGACATCGCGTTCTTCTGCTGGCCGTAGTCCTCGAAGTACATGCGGTGACGCAGCACGTCGTGGATCGCGAGCTCCTCCGGGCAGGAGTCGAGGCACGCGCCGCAGTGCGCGAAGCAGTGCTTGCCCGCGATCAGCGCGTCGTAGCGCTGGAGCACGGCGAGGTCGCCCGAGGACGGCTGCTGTCCGGACGCGAAGAGGTACTCGTCGAGCTGCGCGGGCTCCCAGAACGAGATCACCAGGCATGAGACGTCCGGATTCGAGAGCACCCACTTGAAGGCGGCCTGCGCGTACGAGTCGGCCGCGTCGCGAAGCTCGGCCAGGCCCTTGTGCTTGGCGCCCTTCAACGTCTTCATCGCCACCACGCCCAGGTCCGCCGCGTGCGCGCGCGCGATGATCTCGGGCAGCTTCG
>CAZMKX010000388.1:0-4352 GCA_964566375.1 uncultured Myxococcales bacterium | reverse complement strand
CCGGCGTGCACGGAGAACAGGCCGAAGAACTCGGTCTTCTTCGGCAGGAGCCTCGAGAGCATCACTCCCCCCCCAATCACCAGGTGGCGGGGAGGGGTGTATCACAAATCGATGAGCCCCTTCACGAATTCGTCACGGCCGCGGGTTCTCGTAGAAGATGTAGTTGGTGGAGTAGTCGCTCACCTCGAAGTAGAGCTTCTTCTCTCCCGGGTCGGCGACCCAGTTCTGGTTCTCGTCGTAGATCCCGTAGCCGAAACGGTAGGAGCGGGTCTCTCCCGGCCCGCCGGTTCCGAGGCTCGTGGTCAGCTTGTCGATCGCGATGAAGCGCATCACGAGCTTCTCGCCGGCGTACACGTCGAGCACGCCGTTCGTGCCGGTCCAGTTCTGGATCGCGCGACCGAGCCGGTTCTGGCTCTCCTGGGTGCAGCCGGCGGCGAGCGCCGTCGCGGCGATCAGGGCGAAGAGCAGTCGAGACGTTCTCATCGAACCTCCGTGATTGCGTGCGTCGGGGATGTGGTGGGCTACTTGTGCTTCGACGGCTTGTCGTGCGTCACGCGCACGACGTGTCCGCGGCGGGTGTCGTAGATGCAGTCCCAGCCGAAGTGCCGCTTCTTGCCGTCCTCGCCGATGTACGTGCCTTCGCCCTCGATGCCGGTCTCCGACTTCGACTCCTGCCACTCGCGGTCCTGGGACAGGTCGATGTCCCTGGCGTGCTTGTGCTCGCGGTGGATCCGTTCCTTGAGCGCCGAGTGGCATTCGGACTTCATCGTGTGCGAACTGCTACTCGGGTGATCCGCGCGAGCGAGCGGGCTGACGAGCAGAATTGCAGTGGCGAAGGCGAGTCGGTTCATGGCGGGCCTCCGAGCGATCGGCCGTAGATTTCCGTGCGTTCGCGAGAAGGTCAACGTGCGCCGGGCGAGTCCGGCGCGGCTGGAGCGCACTTCGTCTCGGGCTGGGCGGCGCCTTCCCGGTAGGTCACCTCGCCGTGGTGCTCCCAGAAGAGCTGCTCCGGGCTCGCGCCCACGTACTTCGCACCGCTCGCGGCCGGCGTGGCGCGGAGCTCGAGCGTCACGCCGTTGCGCGCGATGCGGGCAACCGCCGCATCGGCGCCCACGTACGTGACGCTCACCAACCCGTCCAGCCCCGCGCAGCGGAACAGGAGCGGACCGCGCCCCGCGGGCGCGAAAGTGTAGATGCCGCCGTCGGCCATCAGCGACAGGTAGAGGCGTCCGTCGCGCAGCAGATACGAGCGCACGTAGCCCAGGTCCCTCAGGAAGCGCGCGTCGAGCGACCCCGGCGGGCACGCCGCGAGCGTCGCCGCGAAGACGCCGAAGACGAGCTGCCCGGGCTGCGGCGACGTGTACGTCGTCGCGGCGCGGTTGCAGTCGGCGCGAGCCTCCGCGTCGCCGTCGTCGCGAAACGCGAGCGTGTACTTCGCGCCGTCGTCCGGCCGCACGGTCGTGTCGTCCATGTACTGCACCTCGACGAGCTGCCACGACGTGCCCGCGAGCTCGGGTTTCGGCTGCGCGCGCGCGCAAGCGGCGGTGCAGAGCAGCAGGGCGAGCGCGGCGCCCACGAGACGACGACGACTCCGAATCATGAGATAAGACTACACGGGAGGATCGCCCGATGAAGGTCTCGCTCTTCTACCTGCCCAGCGTCGGCTCGCGCGCGCAGATCGAGCAGGGTCGCGCGGGCCTGCGCGGCGACCTCTACGACCAGATGCTCGCCGAGCTCGCCGACCAGGCGCTGCTCGCCGAGGCGCTCGGCTACGACTCGATCAGCTTCACGGAGCACCACTTCCACGTCGAGGGGTTCGAGATGTCGAACAACCCCGTGCTCCTCGACCTCTTCGTCGGCATGAAGACGAAGCGCATCCGCGTCGGCCAGCTCGGCATCGTGCTCCCGGCGAACAACCCGCTGCGCGTCGCGGAGGACATCGCGATGCTCGACCACATGACGGGCGGGCGAGCGAACGCCGGCTTCGCGCGCGGCTACCAGCGCCGTTGGGTCGACGTCATGGCGCAGCAGACGCACGGTGTTCACGGCGCGCTCCCGCACCAGCACGACGCGATCGACGAGGCGAACCGGCTCGCGTTCGAGGAGTGCTTCGAGATCATCAAGCGCGCCTGGACGGAGGACTGGCTCGAGTTTCCGGGCAAGTTCTGGCGCGTGCCCGCGGGCGAGACGCCCTGGACGCTCGACGCGACGAAGCAGTGGGGTGGCGGAATCCGCGATGGGCTCGTGAAGGCGGTCTCGGTCGTGCCCAAGCCCGTGCAGAAGCCGCACCCGCCGATCTTCCAGCCGTTCGCGTCGTCGGAGCGCAGCATCCGTTGGTGCGCGGAGCAGGGCGTCACCGCGATCCTTCCGCCGCTCCACCCGCTGCGCGAGCGCGCGCTCTTCGAGCTCTACGCGCAGGTCGCGAAGCGGCCGCTCGGCGAAGGCATCGGCGTGCTCCGCGACGTGGTGATCGCCGACAGCGACGCCGAAGCGCAGAAGCTGTGGCGGGACAGCTCGGCGTTCACCGGCGCCGCGTGGTTCGAGCCGTTCGGCTTCGCGCAAGGCGTTCCGCACCCGACGACGGGAGAGGTTCCCGATTTCCTGCAGACGGGCCTGGCGCTGGTGGGCACGGTCGACACCGTGACGCGTCAGCTCGAGACGCTCCTGTCGCGCCTGCCGGCGCAGTGGATCTTCGCCTGGCAGTACATACAGCTGATCCCGCACGCCAAACTGATGAAGTCGATCGAGCAGTTCTGGACGAAGGTGATGCCTCGGTTCGTGCGCTAAGCTCGCCGACCCGATGAAGCCGCCGGTTCCGACACCGTGGAGCGTCGTTCGCGAGGGGCTAGGCCTGCTCGAGCTGCCTCGACTCGCCTTTCGCTTCCGCGAGCTCGCGCGTCTTCCTCGCGGCGACGGTCAGCCGGTGATGGTGCTGCCGGGCTTCGGCGCGAGCGACGTCTCGACCCACGTGCTCCGCCAGTACCTGCGCTACCTGGGCTACTCGGTGCGGGGCTGGTCGCTGGGCGTGAACCGCGGAAACGTGCGTGGACTTCTTCCGCGCGTCCTCGGCCGCGTCGCGCGCCAGGCCGAAGGAATGGGACAGCCCGTGCGCCTGATCGGCTGGAGCCTGGGCGGCGTGCTCGCGCGCGAGGCCGCGCGCGAGGAGCCGTCGCTGGTGCACCAGGTGATCACGCTCGGCTCGCCGATCGTCGGCGGGCCGAAGTACACCACGGCCGCGCGACTGTATCGGCTTCAGGGCGTCGACCTGGACGCGATCGAGCGCGAGATCGACGCGCGCAACGCGACGCCGATCCGTGTACCGATCACCGCGATCTACTCGCGTGCCGACGGCGTGGTCTCGTGGGAAGCGTGCATCGACCGGCGCAATCCCGACGTCGAGAACCTGGAAGTCGCGGCCACGCACGTCGGCCTCGGCTTCGCGCCCGAGGTCTTCGCGCTGATCGCGAACAGGCTCGCGCGGTGAAGCTGTACGCCTTCCCGGTCGCGCCGAACCCCACGCGCGTGCGCCTGTACCTGGCCGAGAAGCGCGAGGCCGGCGCGGTGCTCGACGTCGACGAAGTGCCCGTGAACCTGCGCGAGCGCGAGCAGAGCACGCCCGAGCACCTGGCGCGGAATCCGTTCGGCCGCCTGCCCGTGCTCGAGCTCGACGACGGCACCTTTCTCGCCGAGTCGCTCGCCATCATCGAGTATCTCGAGGAGCTCGCGCCCGAGCCCGCCATGATCGGCCGCACGGCGCTCGAGCGCGCGCGCGTGCGCGAGCTCGAGCGCGTGGCGGAGCTCGGCGTGCTGATCCCGGTCGCGCGCGTCGTGCACGCCACGCGCTCGCCGCTCGGGCTGCCCGCCCAGCCGGAGGTCGCCGCGCTGTTCCGCGGTCTGCTCGCAAAGCCGCTCGAGGTGCTCGACGCGACGCTCGCGGACGGTCGGCCGTTCGTCGCGGGCGCGCAGCCGACGATCGCCGACTGCACGCTCGCCGCGGCCTTCCAGTTCGCGCGCTTCGGCGAGGTCGAGATCGACCCTCGACACGCCAGTCTGGCTCGCTGGGACCGCGCGTATCGCTCCCGACCGGCCGCGCGGGCGGTTCTCGCGCTCTAGACGCGGCCTCGAAACCCCGCTGCCGTGGCCTGCTACGATGCAGGCATGGAAGACGCGCACGCGCTCGCCGGCCCCGTCCTGGTGGAGCGCGCGCGCGCCTTGCAGCCGCTCGTCCGTCAGCACGCGGACCGTGCGGACGCCGAGCGCAGCCTTCCGCCGGAGCTCGCGCGCGCGCTCGCGCGGGCGGGACTGTTCCGCATCGCGGTCGCGCGCTCGCGGGGCGGCGCGGAAGCTGCGCC
>CAZMKX010000387.1:0-4354 GCA_964566375.1 uncultured Myxococcales bacterium | reverse complement strand
GCGGCGCGCAGGTGGCCGCGTCGGTGCAGCACGCCGGCCAGGTGGATCAGGAAGTAGCAGCCGAGCACCCAGAGGTTCCGCCACTCCTTGCGGAGAACGCGCCAGGCGAGCGCGACCTGGCTGCCGAGCTCCTTCTGGTAGCGGTTCTCGTACATGTCCTCGACGTAGTGGCGGTTCCCCATGCGCAGTGCGCGCACGAAGTGGAGGTTGTTCTGGCGGAAGCGCCCCTCGCGCAGGTTGAAGTACGCCATCGTCACGCCGGGCGCGTCGTCGCTCGGCGCGAACGCCGCGAGCGAGGACTCCGGAGACAGGCCGACGACGTAGTCTCCGCCGTTGGCGAGGGCTCGCGCCGTGAAGACCGAGATCTCCTCCGGCATCACGAGGGGGATGTCGGCCGGCACGACCAGCACGCCGTGCGCGTCGTCGGGCGGGTTTCCCGGCCGCAGCGTACGAAGGAACGTGTGCCACACATTTGCGTAGAGGGACTCGCGCTGCGGCACGACGTGCACGGGGCAGCCGCGCGCCGCCGCCAGCGAGAGGCAGCCGTAGTCGGCGATCGCGCGCTCGAGCCGAGCGGGATTGCCGACCAGGTAGATCTCCGAGATCTCCGGCGTGTGCAGGAGCGACTCGAGCACGTGCACGAACATGGGCTTGCCGGCGAGCTCCACGAACGCCTTGCTGCGACCGCGCACGGCGCGGCTGGCGCCGCGGTCGCCGGCCACGAGGATCGCCTGGACGCGCATGCTCCATGGTGACCCGAAAGCGGAAAAAGTGATAGGGGGCAGCAAGTTGCCGGGGTTCACGGAGCGGAAGCGCGCGCGCGGCGGGCGCGCCGAATTGCCCGCCGGCAAAGCACTCGTGCAGACTGCGCGCGAATCCAACCCAGCGGAGGAACCCGATGCCGAGCGTGGTGGCGACCCTGAAGATCAAACAGGACAAGATCGAGGAGGCCAAGGGCTTCCTGCGCACGCTCGCCGCGAACGTGCGCGCGAACGAGCCGGGCACGACGGCCTACGTCTTCCACCAGCGGAAGGACGATCCGTGCGTCTTCGTCGCCTACGAGAAGTACGCGAGCGACGAGGCGTTCAAGACGCACGGCGCGAATCTGCGCGCGCACAGCGCCGCGTTCGGCGCGCTCCTCGACGGTCGCCCGGAGATCGTGCTCCTGGACGAGATCTAGGAGCCGGCGCTACGGAGCGGTCAGGTTTCTCGCGCGGTTGCCACCCGCGAAGAGCGCCTGCACTTCCGACGCGCGCAGCGCCGTGTTCCAGAGCGCGATCGACTGCACGCCCCCGGCGAAGCCATAGCCTTTACCGCGCTCGACGCGGGTCCCGACCCGGAGCAGGCGCGGTGCGTCGGCCTGCACCGGCACCGCGACGTCCGCGCGCGCGACGAGCGCGCCGTCGACGTACAGCGCGAGCGAGCCCGAGCCCGACTTCACCGCCACCACGTGGTACCAGCGCTTGCCGAGGTCGCTGCGCGAGATCGACGTCGATGCGGCTACGCCGCGCGTTCGCCCGGCTGCATCGCTGACTTCGACCGCGAAGCGGCCGTCGACGCCGATCGCGACGGAGATGCGATTCCGGCCGCTCTCGGCGCCCGTACCGTTCACGTCGAGGACGAAGCTCGGCTTCTTCTTGGGAAGCGAATCCGGAGAGACCCAGATTCCGAGCGACCAGGTGTCCGCGATCGAGAGCTTCTGCGCGTCGCGGGTGCCGAACGCCTCCGACCCACCGTTCAGCGAGACCCACGCGCTCCCCGTTCCCGGAGACATGATGTCCCGCGCGTTCAGGCCCTTCTTGAACCCCGTGACGTCGATCGGGCTCGCCGCCCACGCGAAGTCGCGGCCGAGGACCGTCATGTCGCGCCCCGGATTCCACCAGTGAACCAGACGCGACGCACTCGTGTAGCCGCTGGCGGGAGCCGGCGGCGGTGCCTCCGGCACCCAGGCGGGCGGCGCGCCGTCGTTCGAGACGCCGGAGACCCGCAGGTCGTCCCAAGCGTTTCCTGCGCCGTTCGAGCTGTACACGCCGATGCGTCCCGCCTCGATGCTCTGCGGGTTGCGGTCCCAGCAGTCGATCTGCCAGCCCGGCGGCGCTGGAGTTCCGTCGTCCCAGACGTTGGCCCGGATGCGGTTGCGACCTTCGAATCGCGTCACGCGAATCTGGAAGCGGGACCACATTCCGGCGCGCGCGCCGACGCCGCTCGAGCGCTGCCCGGCGCAGCGGAGCTCCCCGCCGCCGCGCGTCGAGAGGGTGAATGGCCCTGCTTCGTTGCGCGCCAGGCGGTAGTAGAATCCCTGGTCCGGATAGCCGGACAGGAAGGTGACGCCCGCTTCGCCGACCAGCGCGTCACTCAGCATCCGTCCCGAGTACTCGTACGAGGCCCAGTGGCGGCTGTCTGCGTCGACGAGGTGCGAGTGGAGATCCGCTGCGACGGATGTCGTGCCGAACGCGATCGTTCCGTCGGGGAGCTCGCGCGTCTCGAAGAGCGTCGCGTCCCCGGGCTGTGTCGAGCCGCTTGCGGTGTCGAGCCAGCCGTCGGGATCCTGGCCCGCGCGGTAGGACTCGAAATCATCCGCCTGGATCACGCTGTCCGCGGGGGGGCGCGCGCGGATCACGCCGGTGCGGGAGTAGCCGGACTCGTTCCCGAACGCGTCGTAGACGCGCAGCGCGACGTAGTAGTCGCGGGAATCGTCGAAGCCGGCAAGCCAGACGGAGGCGACACCGTCACCCGCGGCGGGGCTCAACCCGAGATCGACGCGAGTCACGTTCTGGCCGGAGAGAAGCTCGGCCTCACTCGGCGCGTGATACACCGCAACGCCCGCGACGCCTTCGCCCGCCGGGTAGCGCCAGACGAACTGGACGTTGCGGGGAGCCGCTTCGGCGACCCACGCTACCCCGGCGAGCAGCAGAAAGACGGCAAGCCAGGTGTTATGAAGCCGCGACAGCAGGGCGCTCTCCCCCAAGCGCGAGACGTGACCGGAATCCCGAGGCCGGAAGCTAACGTTGCACTCGAGCTGCGTTCGTGATGCGTGTCACGCGCCGCGGGGAAATCGGCTTGAGATGATCAGAAACCTCGGCATCGCGCTGCTCTCGATCGTGCTCGCGCTCGCGACCTGCGAGGTTCTGCTTCGGGTCTTTGGCGCAGACGTCCTGCCTCGTCCGGACCTGTACGCACTCGATCCCGACGTAGGAAAGCGGATGCGCCCGGGCTGGGAGGGCGACGAGTTCGGGGCGCCCGTCAGGATCAACTCGAAGGGCCTGCGCAATCGCGAGACACCGTACGAGAAGCCCGCCGACGTGTATCGCATCCTGGCCCTCGGCGACTCCTGGACGTTCGGCTTCCGCATGAACGAGCCCGACGCCTATCCGCGCCAGCTCGAGCGGCTCTTGAACGAGCGCGCCGCGCAGCGCGGAGATCCGCGGCGCTTCGAGGTCATCAACGCCGGCGTGATCGGCTACTCGACCGACCAGGAGGCCGCCTGGCTTCGCGTCGAAGGCTGGAAGTACCAGCCCGACCTGGTGCTGGTGAACTACTACCCGGTCAACGACACGCACAACAAGCTCGCCCGCTACCAGGAGCGGGCGCGCATCGCCGCGATCCACCCGTGGCTGCTGGCGATCCGCGAGGCGCCGAAGAAGCTCTACCTGCGCCAGTTCTGGAAGGGCGTGCGCCGGACGCTGAAGGCGAAGTTTCGCGTCGTGCGAGCCGGGGGCGACCCGAAGGCGGCCGCCGAGGACTGGACACGCGACTACCGCGAAGGCAACCGCGGCTGGCAGGCGGCGCGCACGGCGCTGGCGGACATCGGTGTCCAGGCCCGCGCTCACCACACTCCGGTCCTGGCCGTGCTCCTGCCCGACGCGGAGGACCTGGCGCGCTACTCCGAGACCTACCACCCCCGCGTCGCGCCGATGGTTCGCGACGCGGTTGCCGAGGCCGGCCTGGACTTCCTGGACCTCGAGCCGACGTTCGCGCCTTGGCAGGACCGGGAGGACGAGGTTCGCTTCGGAAAGCTCCGCCACCCGAACGCGAAGGGCTACGGGTTGATCGCCTCGGCGGTGGGCGAGGAGGTCGGTCGGCGCTATCTGGGCTGGGAAACGCCCCCGAAGGCGTTGGTGGAGATGAGCGGGATCGAACCGCCGACCTCTGCGTTGCGAACGCAGCGCTCTCCCAGCTGAGCTACATCCCCAGGTGGCGCGTACCTTAGACCTCCGAACCTCCGCATGCCAGCGGCACTCTCCGGGTAAGCAGCTGCGCATCGCTGCCGATAGGGAGCCGTGGCAGGCCCCGCCGTCGGCATAGATCTAGGGACGCTGAACAGCTGCGCCGCCGTCGTGAAGGACGGCAAGGC
>CAZMKX010000386.1:2015-4358 GCA_964566375.1 uncultured Myxococcales bacterium | reverse complement strand
GTTCACGAACAAGGACGACTTCATCCTGCAGCCGACCGACCTCGCCTGGCTCGAGTCGCTCTTCGCCGGACGGATCACCGTCTTCCCCGGCGGCGGGCACCTCGGCAACATGTTCATGGCGCCCGTGCAGGCGGCCTACATGGAGGCTCTCACCGCCTCGCCGGAAGCGGCCGACGCGCGCTGAAGGGTGCGCCGGCGGCGCGCGCGGGCTCAAGCCGCTCGCGCGCGCCGCCGACGCGAACCCGATGCCCGGCGAACGCAAAGCGCTGCTCTTCTGCCCGCCGCTCGCGCCCGTCGAGGTGCAGCGCGACGGCCGGGTCGTGATCGGGCGGGGGCGCGACTGCGATCTTCCCGTCTGCACCGACGACGCTTCGCGGCGACACGCCGAGGTGTACACGGCTGACGGCAGCTACCTCGTGCGGGACCTGGGGAGCAAGAACGGCACGAACGTCAACGGCGAGCTGATCGGCGGACCGCGCGCCCTCGAGCCGGGCGACCGGATCTCGGTCGGCTCCGCGCAGATCACGTTCTGCCTGGTGCAGGGCTCGCTGGACGGCTTCCTCTCCGACCCCGCGGGCCAGGAGACGGCGCTCTTCAGCCGCCCCGATGCGCGCGAGGCATTTCGCGGCGACCTCGCCGAGATGCCGATCTTCGTCGTGCTGCAGATGCTCGAGATGGGCAGCAAGACGGGCGTGCTCGAGGTCGATGGCGAGCAGGGGCCGCTCCGACTCTGGCTGGGAAGCGGTCAGCCGCTTCACGCCGAGTCCGAGAAGGCGCGAGGAGCGGACGCGGCCTTCGCCCTCGTCTCCGTCGCGCGCGGCCGGTTCCGCTTCGACACCAGCGCGGCGCTGCCGGAGCGTTCGCTCTCGCTCTCGATGACGGAGCTCCTGCTCGAGGGGAGCCGCCTTCTGGACGAGGGCGCGCGCTAGACGATCCGGCCCGCCCGCTCGGCCGTGTAGCGGCCGTGCTCGAGCGTGACCGCGCCGTTCACGATCACGGCCTCGATGCCCTCGGCGCGGCGCACGTAGCGGTTCGCGTCGCCCGGCACGTCGCCGACGAAGAGCTCGGGTCCGCGCGCGATCGTCTCGGGGTCGAAGAGCACGAGGTCGGCGAACTTGCCCTCGGCGATCACGCCGCGATCCGCGATTCCCCAGTCGCGCGCGAGCTCGCCGGTCAGCCGCTCCACCGCGCGCTCCAGGCTCATCTTCTTGTACTCGCGCACGAAGCGCTCGATCAGGTAGCAGGTGTCGCCCGCGCCGCAGAACTGCGCGATGTGCGCGCCCGCGTCCGACGCGCCGACGTGTACGAGCGGGTGCGAGAGGATCTCGGAGACCGCGTCGACGTTGGCGTGGATCGCTCCGCGGATGCAGAACTCCGTGCGCAGCCCGTCGGCGAGCGCCAGGTCGAGCAGCACCTCGGGCAGGCTCTTTTTGGCTTCGCCCGCGAGCTGCAGCAGCGAGCGGCCCGCGAACGGCTGGTTCTCCGCCGAGAACACCTCGCCGACCGACGCCGCCATCAGGAGCGGCGCGATCATCATGCCCTCGCTCGCGAGCGCGCCGCGATTCGCGGGGTCTCCGAAGGCCTTCACGCGCTCCGGGAGCGGCAGGCTCATGAAGCGGTTCCACGTCGGCAGCCCGAAGAGCAGGAAGCTCGTCTCCGAGAGGCGCATGTTCAGGTCGAACGTGCGCGGCATGGACTGCGCGTACACGCGTCCGCCCTTCGCGCGCTCCGCCTCGAGCGCGGCGAGCGACCGGCGCCACGCGTCGCCGCCGAGCGGGCTCGAGACGATCGGCGCGAGCGAGCACAGCACGCCCGACGCGCGCGACAGCTCGCCGAGCTCGGCGATGTTCTTCAGCTGCTCCTCGACGTCGATGAAGTAGGGCACGGTCTGCAGCACGCCGCGGCCGCTCTTCGCCATCGCCTGGCAGAGCGCGATCTTCTCGCGCATGTCGGCGAAGCGGCTCGGCACGGGCTTCATGTTCTCGTCGATGTCGACATACGAGGTCGAGAGCCCGATCGCCCCCGCCGCCATCGCCTCTTCGAGGATCGCGCACATCCTCGCGATCTCGGCGTCGGTCGCGGCGCGCTCCTGGGAATCGGCGCCCATCACGTACCAGCGCAGCGCCGAGTGACCGACGAGCGCCCCGACGTTCAGGCCGAGTCCGGAGCGGATGTGGTCGAGGTACTCGCCGAAGCTCTCCCACGTGAAGGGCACGCCCGCCGCGAAGGTCGGCTGCTTGATGTCCTCGATGCGCGAGAACATCGCCACGAGCTTGTCCGACTGGCCTGGCTTCACGGGCGCCAGCGTGAGCGAGCAGTTTCCCATCACCACCGTCGTCACGC
>CAZMKX010000386.1:0-1915 GCA_964566375.1 uncultured Myxococcales bacterium | reverse complement strand
GGCTTCACGGGCGCCAGCGTGAGCGAGCAGTTTCCCATCACCACCGTCGTCACGCCGTGCTCGATCGACGGCGTCGCGAGGCGATCCCAGCAGATCTGCGGGTCGTAGTGCGTGTGGATGTCGATGAAGCCCGGCGCGAGCACGAGGCCACGCGCGTCGATCTCGGCGCGCGCGCGACCTTCGACACGGCCCACGGCCACGATCCGGTCGCCGGCGATGCCGACGTCGCCGGCAAAGGCGGGCGCGCCCGTGCCGTCGACGATGCGCGCGTTGCGAATGCAGAGATCGAGCTCGCTCATGGGGTCTCCTCGCGGACTCTCATACCACAAAGCCGTCGCTCGCTGCTTCGGCCTGCAGGCTGCGGCGGTGCGCGGCGGGCGTCGTTCCGGTCCAGCGCCGGAAGGCGCGATCGAAGGCCGAGAGCTCCGAGTAGCCGAGCAGGAACGCGACCTCGGTGAGCGACGAGCCGCGCTCCGCGAGGTAGCGCAGCGCGAGCTCGCGCCGCACGTCCTCGACGAGCGTCTTCCAGACCAGGCCGCGCTCGCCGAGCCGGCGCTGCAGCGTGCGCGCGCCGAGGCCGAGCTCGCGGGCGATGCGCTCGAGCTTCGGGTGGCCGTCGCAGACCGTGCGCGCCACGAGCGCGCGCACGTCGCGAAGCCAGGCGTCGGGGGGACCCGCGGGCGACGAGGCGTCGTCGAGGTAGCGCTGCACGATCGGCAGAAGGCGCTGGTCGGCCCCGGCCACCGGGCGCGCCAGGTCCGCCGCGTCGAAGATCAGCGCGAAGCCCGGCTCCTGGTCGAACAGGATCGGCACGCCGAACACCTGACGGTGTACGGTCGTGTCCGCGGGCTCGCGGTGACCGAAGAGGACGCGGCTCGGCCGCCAGTCGGGCCCGATCAGCCGGCGCAGGAGCTGGAATGCGATCGAGCACGCGCCCTCGACGTTCTGGCGGCGCAGCTCGCGGTCGCCGACCGCAACGTCGTAACGAAGCGAGCACGTGCCGGACCCGATCTCGAGCGCGACGCGCGCGCCCTGCATCAGCGTGTGCGCGTAGCGCTCCAGGTTGCGCAGCGCCGTCTCCACGGTCGGCGCGTTCAGCACCGCGTAGGAGAACAGGCCGAGCAGGCTCGGGTCGTACGTGACGCCGAGCTTCAGGAGCAGGGCGTCGTCGCCGACCTCGCGCGCCGCCGCCTCGAGAAAGACCAGGATCCTGCCCAGGTCGACCCAGTGGTCCAGATCGTCGAGGTCGCGGGCGCGAAGGCCGGCCGCCTCGAGTGCGCGCTCCAGCGAGCCGCCGCGCGCCACGATCTCCTGGGGCACGCCCGCGACGCCGCCCGCGCGAATTCGACCGCCCTGGCTCATGGCGCGAAGTGTCAAGCGATTGTCGTGAACGGTCAAGCAGGGGAGGTGCCCGCGCGCGATTCTCCCTGAAAATCTTCCCGGAACAGAAGGGACGGAGACGCGATGGAACAGCTGTCCGGCCTCGACGCGAGCTTTCTCGCCTTCGAGACGCCCACCCAGACCGGCCACGTGGCGAGCCTGGCGATCTACGACCAGCCCGAGATCGCCGAGGACTCCGTCTTCCCCGAGCTCTGCCGCACGCTCGGGGAGCGGATCGCCGGAATCCCCGCGCTCCGCCACCGGCTGGTGCGCGTTCCCTTCGAGCTCGACCGGCCGTACTGGGCCGTCGATCCGGACTTCGACCTCGACTTCCACCTGCGACACGTTTCGGTGCCGCCGCCGGGCCGCGACGCGCAGCTCGCGGAGCTCGTCGCGCGGCTGCACGGCCGACCGCTCGACCGCGCTCGTCCGCTGTGGGAGATGTACGTGATCGAGGGGCTCGAGAACGGGCGCTTCGCCATCTACACCAAGGTGCACCACGCGGCCTTCGACGGCATGGCCGGTATCGCGCTGC
>CAZMKX010000385.1:0-4372 GCA_964566375.1 uncultured Myxococcales bacterium | reverse complement strand
GGTGCTGGGCCTCGATGATGACCGCAACTCCCCGCGGCTGCAGAACTTTTTCAATGACGTTGGCGATCTGGTCGGTGAGCCGCTCCTGCACCTGGAGGCGGCGGGAGTACATTTCGACCAGGCGGGCGATCTTCGACAGACCGACGATCTTGCCATTCGGCACATAGGCCACGTGAGCCCGGCCGAAGAACGGCAGCAGGTGGTGCTCGCACATGCTGTAGAAGTCGATGTCCTTCACGATCAGCATCTCGTTGTAGGACTCTTCGAAGACGGCGTCGTTCAGGATCTTCTGCGGATCGAGCTGGTAGCCCTGGGTCAGGAACTCGAACGAGCGGGCGACTCGGCCGGGCGTGCGCTGCAGGCCGTCCCGCTGCGGGTCCTCGCCGATCTCCCGCAAGAGCTCCTCGATCAGCCCCTCGATCTTGCTCATGGCTCGCGCTCGCTCCCGAAATACTCGACCGAGTTGTTCTCGGTCTCGATCAAACGCACGCCCGCGAGCCGCGTAGGCCCGAGCGAGCCTTCGAGCCTACTCCAGATATGCCGAGCGATGTTCTCCGCGGTCGGGACGACGCGCGCGAAGTCGGCGACGTCGCGATTGAGGAAGCGACCATCGAGGTCCGCGAGGACACGCGTCCGGACGAGCCGATCGAGCGTCTCGAGCTCGACGGGCGCGCCCTCGAGAACGAGCTCGAACCGGTAGTTGTGACCGTGTCCGTGCGGGTTCGCGCACTTTCCGTACACCGCGCGATTGCGCTCCAGATCCCAATCGGGCCGCGCGAGCACGTGCGCAGCCGAGAAGTCGTAGCGCCGCAGGACGCGGATCAACGCTCCACCTCGATCGTCAGGTCGCGCGTGGGGCTGAGCCGCACCCGATGAAGCAGGCCCTTCGGCAGGGCCTCGTCGAGAAGCTCGAAGATGAGTGCCGCGAAGCTCTCCGGCGTCGGCGGGCGCTCGCCGAAGTACGGCGTGTCGTCGTTCAGCGAGCGGTGATCGAAGCGCGATTCGACCTCGCGCTCCATGACGACCTTCAGGTCCTTGAGATCGATCACCATACCGGTCTCCGGACTCACCGGCCCCCGCAGCGTGACCTCGAGCTCCCAGTTGTGCCCGTGCACGGCCCCCTTCGGGTCGCGATAAGAGGCAGAGAAATCCATCCGTCGGGTGATCAGCACGGCCGTCGAAGCCTGGGACGCTCGGACCGGATCAGAAGTTCCGAACGAGTCCGACCACGACGCCCTGGACCTCGACGTCCTCGGCGGGGAACTCCATCGGCTGCAGCCGCTCGTTCGCGGGCACGAGCCGGATCTTCCCTCCGTCCTGGAAGAAGCGCTTGAGCGTGCACTCCTCGCCGCGGATCAGCGCCACCACGGTCTCGCCGCCGCGCGGCGTCTTGCGCGCCTCGAGCACCACCACGTCGCCGTCGACGATGTGGTCGTCGATCATCGAGTCGCCGCTTACGCGGAGCGCGAAGCAATCGCGGCGCGCGACCATGTCCGGCGGCACCGTGATCGTGTCCGGAATCGACACCGCCTCGATCGGTCGACCCGCGGCCACGCGGCCGAGCAGCGGGATCTCGACGCCCGTCGCGGCGCGCTCCTCGCGGACGACCTCGATCGACCGGCTGCGGTTCCAGGCCTTCCGCAGAAGGTTTTTGTCGACGAGGTTCTGCACGTGCTTGTGAACCGTCGCGACCGACGACAATCCGAACCGCTCGCCAATCTCTTCCAGACTGGGCGCGTACCCTTCGCGCTCCAGGTACTCGCAGATGAAATCGAAGATCTCTTTCTGCCGCTTGGTGAGATGCATGCGAACTCCCATGGCCCCGGCGCCGGGACGTCGACGTCTACTCTAAACCCTGCAGGCCGCGGACGGTGAAAGACCTGCGCAACCGGAACCTATTCGAAAGAATGGCGAAAATCAATCGCTGGCTCGCGCCGGTCGCCGCCCTGCTCGGTGCCGCGGCCTGGTTCCAGCCCTCGGTCGCCGGATCGGACCTGTGGTGGCATCTCGCGGCCGGTCGCGAGATCTGGGGGACCGGCAGCCTGCCGACCGAAGACCACTTCTCGTTCACCTTCGCGGGCCAGCCGTGGATGCACCACGAGTGGCTCTGGGGTGCCGGCTACTGGCGGCTCTACGAGGTGAATCCGCAGCTCGTCGCCTGGGCCAACCTCGCGCTGCTCTTCGGCGTGTTCGGCGTCGCCTACGCCGTCGGTCGACGGCATTGCGGCTCGGCCTTCGGCGCGGGCCTCGCGCTCTGGGGCGCCGCGGCGACTTGCTGGTGGTTCCTGGACATCCGTCCGCACGAGCTGACACTTCTCTTCGTCGGGATCGTGCTCCTGACGCGCAACGAGCCGTGGGCGCCTTGGCTCTGGCCCGCGCTGATGGTGCTCTGGTGCAACCTCCACGGCGGCTTCGTCTTCGGATTCGGCGCGATCGGCCTGTTCGCGCTCGTGCGAACCGTCGAGCGGTCGCTCGAGGCGAAGCGGTTCGTGATCGACCGGCGAATGTGGGCCGGCGTAGCGCTGACCGGGCTCGCGTTCCTGTGCAATCCGTGGGGCTGGCGGATCCTCGAGTATCCGGCGGCGTACCTCGATTCGAGCTCGCCTTTCCGCGACATCCTCGAGTGGCAGCCGCCGGGGCTGTCCCTCGACCCACGCGACTTCGAGGGCCGCTTCACCCTCCTGCTGCTCGTCGGCGGCGCGGGCGCGGTCGTCGAGCTGCGCGCGCGCGGCCGCGACGCCTACCTTCTCTCGCTCGCCGCGGTGACCTGTGCGATGGCGCTGACCTCGCGCCGTTTCATTCCGCTCTTCGCGCTGACGGTGCTGCCGTTGGCCGCGCGCGCATCGACGGCGCTTCGCGATTTCGTCTGCGCCAACCTGCCTTCCGCATGGCTCGACCGCGCCCGCGTCGCGACGCCGCTGATCGGGCTTGCGCTCGCCGCTCTGCTCTGGCGCGACGTCCGCCTGTCACCCTGGCTCCTCGAACGCTGGACGGAGTCGCAGCTGTACCCGCGCAGCGCGGTCGCCTATCTGCGTGCGCTGCAGCCCGGCCCACGGCTGCTCAACTACTACAACTGGGGCGGCTACGTGATGCTCCACGCGCCCGAGTTCAAGGTGTTCATCGACGGACGCGCGAACACGCTCTACGACGAGAAGACGTACCTGGACTACGTCTCGCTGATCGGCGCGGGAAACGGGCTCGCCGCGCGACTCGCGCAATATCCGGTGGACGCCGCGCTGATCTCCTCGAACTCCGAGCGGCTGCAGGAGCAGCTCCAGAGCCCGCGCTACGGCTGGACCGTGGTGTACTCCGATCTGCTCGCGACGGTGCTCCTGCCGCCAAACTCCCCTCGCCTGCGCCAGCCGCTGCCGCGCGCGGAAGACGTCGTCGGAAGGGATCCCGACTGGCTGATCACCCGGGCGATGGCCGCGAACGACGCCGGCGACCGGGCGCGCGCGCGAGCGCTGCTCGAGGATGCGATCGCCCGCGATCCGCTGCTCGTCCGCGCCTACGGCCAGCTCGCGCGCGTCGACGCGAGCGAGCGGAACCTGCCGGCGATCGGCGCCACGATCGCACGCGGAATCGCGGTCGAGCCGCGCTCGGAGACCTCGTTCCGCATGCTCGAAGCCATGGCGTACGAGGCCGCGGGCGACCTGCCGCGCGCCGTGGCGGCGCTCGAGGCGGCGATCCCGCGCGGCCCGTTCTCGAAGCCGGACGCCATCTTGAAGCGTATCGCGTCGCTCCGACAGCGACTCGCAGGGCGTTGACTTCGAGGCCGATGGCCGTACTCTCGCCCCGCCTGGCACTCCGACTTCGAGAGTGCCAAACACGCGAAACGCGAGAGGGAGAACGGAACCATGAAGATTCGGCCGCTCCAGGACCGCATCCTGCTGCGACAGATCGAGGGCGAGGCGAAGACGGCGGGCGGGATCATCATCCCCGACAGCGCCAAGGAGAAGCCCCAGGAAGGCGTCGTCGTGGCCGCCGGCAAGGGGAAGGTCCGTGAGGACGGAAAACTGACGCCGCTCGACGTCAAGGTCGGCGACAAGGTTCTCTACGGAAAGTACTCCGGGAACGAGATCACGGTCTCCGGAGAGACGTTCGTCATCGTCCGCGAGGAAGACATCCTCGCGGTTCTCGGTTGAGAGGGGATTCGAAATGAGCGCAAAGGAAATCAAGTTCGACACGCACGCGTCGGACGCCATCATCCGCGGCGTCAACGCCCTGGCGAATGCCGTGAAGGTGACGCTCGGCCCGAAGGGCCGGAACGTGATCATCGAGAAGAGCTACGGCTCGCCGATCGTGACAAAGGACGGTGTCACCGTCGCCAAGGAGATCGAGCTCGAGGACAAGTTCGAGAACATGGGCGCGC
>CAZMKX010000384.1:0-4376 GCA_964566375.1 uncultured Myxococcales bacterium | reverse complement strand
AGGCGCGCAAGCTCGTCGAGTCGTGGTGGGTCTGGATCGCCGTCGACGTGATCTCGGTCCCGCTCTACGTCGTGCGCGGGCTGCACCCCACCGCGCTCCTGTACACACTGTTCCTGATTCTCTGCGTCGTCGGTCTGAGACACTGGAAGGCGTTGCTGCGCGCCGACTCCGCGGCGCCGGTGGCCGCGCCTTGAGGCCGCGGCACGGGCTCGTGCTCGGCAAGTTCCTCCCGCCCCACGCGGGCCATCACCTTCTGATCCGCACGGCTGCGCGCGCGTGCGAACGCGTGACCGTGCTCGTGCTCGGGTCGGCCGCGGAGCCGATTCCCGTCGAGCTGCGCGCGACGTGGCTGCGCGAGATTCACGCGGCGGACGTGAACGTCTCGTTCTTCGCGGGAATGGACGAGCACCCGGTCGACTACGCCGATGCGCGAATCTGGGACGCGCACATGGCCGTGTTTCGCGCGCTGGTTCAGAAGGGAGCTGGCCCACCGGTCGACGCCGTCTTCACTTCCGAAAGCTACGGCGACGAGCTGGGTCGCCGCTTCGGCGCGCGCCACGTTCCCGTGGATCCCGCTCGTACGCTGGCTCCCGTCTCGGGCACGGCCGTGCGCGCGGATCCCGCCGCGACGTGGGAGCATCTGGCCGCTCCGGTGCGTGCGCACCTCGCGCAGCGCGTGGTGCTCGTCGGCGCGGAGTCGACCGGGAAGACGACTCTCGCGCGCGATCTCCGCGACGCGCTCGCCAGCCGCGGCGGCGCGTTCGCCGAATCGCGATGGGTTCCCGAATACGGCCGCGACTACACGATCGAGAAGCTCGCGCTCGCGCGCGCCCTCGGGGTCTGGCGCGGAGAGGCGCTTCCCGGCATGGCCGATCTGGTCTGGACGACGGCGGACTTCGTCGCGATCGCGCGTGCGCAGAACGCGCTCGAGGAGCGCTCGTCGAGAATCGGCGGGCCGGTGCTCGTCTGCGACACGGATGCCTTCGCGACGGGGATCTGGCACGAGCGCTACCTCGCTGCGCGCGCGCCCGGCGTCGAGGCGCTCGCCATCGCGAAGCCGTCGCTCTATCTGCTCACGCATCCCGACGACGTCGCGTTCTCGCAAGATGGGATCCGCGACGGCGAGCAGCTGCGCGTGTGGATGACCGAGGCCTTCCTCGAGCGCCTGCGCGGAACGCCGCACGCGGTGCAGTTCGTGCGCGGCACCCGCGCGCAGCGAGTCGAGGAGGCGCTGCGCGCGCTCGACGCGTGGCGTGCGCGGGCTCAGAAGCTCGCGTCGTAGCTCGCGACCAGGCGCCGGGGAGCGCGCCGTCGCCACGACTCGACGAGCACCTCGCGAAGCTCCTCGCGCTCGATCGGATCCACGTAGACGACGATCGACGCGTCGTCGTCGAGCCGGCGACAGAAGAGCTTCCCGCGCACGTGGAAGGCGGGCGTTCCGTAAGAGGTGCCCTCGACCGCTTCTGGCAGCGCGAGCGCGAGCTTTCGCACCGTCTGGAAGCGAACCATCTCAGGGCCGCGTAGCGGGCGGCTCCGGCGCGTCCCCGTCGGGCCTCGAAGCGAGCCAGAGGAGCCCGAGCCCGATCGCCGTGAGCGCCGCCGCGAGACCGAGCCACGCGAGCGGCGTGTGGGGAGCCGTCGTGTCGTCGAAGCCCGCCAGGCCGTAGAGCTGGTACTGCGCGCCAACGGTGAGCGCGCCGATCAGCGCGTGGAGCGCGATCGGGGGCCACAGCGAGCCGGACGCCTGGCGAAGCACGCAGAGCACGAGCGACAGCACGAACGCCGGCGCCACGCCCCAGAGCCCGCCGAAGACGAGTCCGCTCGCGACGCCGCCGAGAACCGCCGTGAGCAGGACTCCCGCGCCGACACCGATTCGCGACACAGCGAGCGGCTGCAGGATGCCGCGGAAGAACAGCTCGTAGGCGAGCGGGAAGACGACGATCTCGACGATCGCGAACGTCGCGCCGAAGAAGGGCGGCGGCTCGTCGGGCGTCACCAGCAGGTCGCTCGGCACCGGGAAGAAGACCTTCACCCAGTTGTCGAGCTCGCTCGCGAGAACGACCGACGCGGCGAGGAAGACGATCGAGACCCAGGCGGCGACCGGCGCTCGCACGAGCGCGAGCTGCTGAGACGGCGCGCGGCGGAAGCGCAGCGCGCAGAGCGCGAAGATTCCCGCGTATGCGAGCACCGCGCCCATGCCGACGACCGGGATCGAGCCGCGAAAGCCGATCAGCGAGAGCAGCATCGCGCAGAACACGTGGATGAGCGGCGCGAGCAGCGCCAGCATGAACGCGAACTCGAGCGTGAGCGGCGGGCGCTCGCGGACTTCGTGATCGGGGATCATGCGCCGAACAGGATCGGCCGGAGCGCTTGTCCGGTGTACGAGAGG
Organism: uncultured Myxococcales bacterium; assembly: GCA_964566375.1. Taxonomy (GTDB): domain Bacteria; phylum Myxococcota_A; class UBA9160; order SZUA-336; family SZUA-336; genus VGRW01. The sequence continues at coordinate 1,987 of CAZMKX010000384.1, read as the reverse complement.
GGATTGTTCGCGACCTCCTCGGGCGTGCCCGTCGCGATCACCTCGCCGCCCTTGTCGCCGCCTTCGGGGCCGAGGTCGATGATGTGGTCGGCGGTCTTGATCACGTCGAGATTGTGCTCGATCACGACCACGCTGTTGCCGCGGTCGACGAGCTTGGTGATCACGTCGAGCAGCTTCTCGACGTCGGCGAAGTGAAGCCCCGTCGTCGGCTCGTCCAGGATGTACATCGTCCGCCCGGTCGCGCGCTTGCTGAGCTCCTTGGCGAGCTTGATGCGTTGCGCTTCTCCCCCCGAGAGCGTCGTCGCCTGCTGGCCCAGGTGCACGTAGCCCAGACCCACCTCGGCCAGCGTCGCGAGCCCGCCCGCCACGCCGGGAATGTGCTCCATGAACTCGAACGCCTCGTCGACGGTCATCTCGAGCACGTCGGCGATCGACTTGCCCTTGTACTTCACCTCGAGCGTCTGCGGGTTGTAGCGCTTGCCCTGACACTCCTCGCAAGTCACGTAGACGTCGGGCAGGAAGTGCATCTCGATGCGCAGGATCCCGTCCCCCTGACACGCCTCGCAGCGGCCGCCCTTCACGTTGAACGAGAAGCGCCCGGGTGCGTAGCCGCGCTGCCGGCTCTCGGGCAGCTGCGTGAACAGCTCGCGAATGCCGGTGAAAATGCCCGTGTACGTCGCGGGATTGGAGCGCGAGGTCCGGCCGATCGGGTCCTGCGAGACGTCGATCACCTTGTCGAGGTGCGCGAGCCCGTCGATCTTCTTGTGCCGGCCGGGCTTCTCCTTCGCGTCGAAGAGCTTCTGCGCGAGCGCCTTGTACAGCGTGTCGTTGATCAGTGTCGACTTGCCGCTTCCCGACACGCCCGTGACGACGGTCATCACGCCGAGCGGGATCCGCACCGTGACGTCGCGCAGGTTGTTCTCGCTCGCGCCGACGATCGTCACGAACTTGTCGGAGCCGGGGCGGCGAAGCGTCGGCACGTGGATCTTTCGCGCGCCGGAGAGGAACTGGCCGGTGAGCGAGCCTTTCACCTTCTCGATGTCCGCGGGCCGACCCTCGGCCACGACCTCGCCGCCGTGGCGTCCCGCACCCGGGCCCATGTCGATCACCCAGTCGGCGGCGCGGATCGTCTCCTCGTCGTGCTCGACGACGATCACGGTGTTGCCCGTGTCGCGCAGCGAGACGAGCGTGCGCAGCAGCCGGTCGTTGTCGCGCGCGTGCAGCCCGATCGACGGCTCGTCCAGGATGTACAGCACGCCCGCGAGTGCCGAGCCGACCTGCGTCGCGAGGCGGATGCGCTGGCTCTCGCCGCCCGAGAGCGTTCCTGCCGTGCGGTCGAGCGTCAGGTACTCGAGCCCGACGTTCGAAAGGAACGCGAGACGCTCGCGGATCTCGCGCAGCAGCCGCTCCGCGATCAACAGGTCCTGCTTGCCGAGCGCGAGCTTGGCGAAGAACTGCACGGCCTGCGAGACGGACAGCGCGCACACCGCCGGAAGCGAAGTGGTGCCGACGAAGACCGAGCGCGCCTCGGGTCGCAGGCGCGCGCCCGCGCAAACCGTGCACGCCGTGTTGCTCATGTACTGCCGCAGGCCCTCGCGCACGAGGTCGCTCTCGGTCTCCCGGTAGCGCTTGTCGAGCAGACCGGTCACGCCTGACCAGTTGCGGTCGAAGCTCCACTTCTTGCTGCGCCCGAAGCGGAACGTGACCTTCTCGTCGCTGCCGACCAGGATCTGCGCGCGAGCCTCGGCAGGGAGCTTCTTCCACGGCGTGTCGAGCGAGAAGCCGTAGTGTGCCGCGAGCGAGCGCAGCATCGACGCGTAGTAGCGCGAGGCGTGGCCGCGGCCCTTGAACGGCGCGATCGCGCCGTCCTCGAGCGACAGGCTCGGATCGGGCACGAGCAGCTCCGGATCGAAGAAGTCCTTCGTGCCCAGGCCGTCGCACTCGGGGCACGCGCCCTGCGGGCTGTTGAACGAGAACAGCCGCGGGT